>JAHDSP010000154.1 GCA_018432645.1 Bacteroidales bacterium
CGTTTAAGATAATAATTTTTTTTATTCGATTTTTTTTATTACTTTTGCATTCTAAAATTTATTAAATTTTTAAATTAATTTTATGTCAACAAGAATCAGATTACAACGTAGAGGGAAAAAACATCAGCCATTTTATACTATTGTAGTGGCTGATAGTAGAGCACCACGTGATGGGCGGTTTATAGAAAGATTAGGATTTTATGATCCTTTAACTGATCCTGCAACCATCGAAATAAATATTGAGCGTGCTTTATATTGGTTACAAGTAGGTGCCCAACCTAGTGAAACCGTTAGATCTTTAATGTCTCATAAAGGCATCATGCTTAAGTTTCATTTATTGAAAGGCGTTCAAAAAGGTGCTCTCACAGAAGAACAAGCTGAACAAAAATTTCAACAATGGCTTAAAGAAAAAGAACAACGTATTAATAAATTAAAAGAAGCTAATTTATTAAAAGAAAAACAAATTGGCCAACAACGATTAGAGCATGAAAAACAAGTTAGATTAAAAAGAGAACAATTATTAGCTGAAAGATTAGCTGCTAAAGCTGAAAAGGAAGTTAATGCTAATGTTAAATCAGAAGAGCCAGAGAGTGATTCTGAAGAAAATTAGTTCTATCTCTTTGTTTCATGTTTTTCCCTGATAGTAATTCTCTAATTAATATAGGAAAAATTGTAAAAACTTTTGGAATTAATGGTCATTTGATCATTAATTCCAATTTTTTTTTAAATATTGATTTTAATAAAACACAATCAATATTCGCTTATTGGGATTATTGCTATGTGCCTTTGGTTATTGAAGATTATGAGCAGAGATCTGATGATCTATTTTTAATAAAATTTCAATTAATTGATAATATAACTGTTGCAGAACAACTGTCTAATACTAAAATATTTGCTTTCAAAAAATATATTGTTTTGGATGATGTCAATTTATATGATTCTCCAGAGCGATTAATGAATTTCGATGTAATAGATAAACATTTTGGTAGTTTAGGCATAGTGGTAGGTATTCTACAGGGGGCTGCTCCACAATTAGAGGTGTCTAAAGGTGATAAAACTATTTTTATACAATTCATCCCAGAATATATCTTTAAAATCGAGTGGAATAAAAAAATTGTCTTTGTAAATCTGCCAGAGCAGTTATTTGAATTTTATGAACTTAAGTAAGCCTTTTTATTTCAAACAATTTACTATTTATGATGATTTATCTACTATGAAAGTAAATACTGATGGTGTATTACTTGGTGCTTTAGCTCCAGTAGATAATTATCAGAATATTTTAGAAATAGGTTGTGGTGCTGGATATATTTCTATCATGCTTGCTCAGAATAATCTAAATGCTAGCATCACTGCCATAGATATTGATCATCAATCTATTGCTCAGGCTAATTATAATTTTAGAAATTGTAGCTGGGCTAATAGACTCTCTGCATATAACATCTCATTAGAAGATTTTGCTAAATTTTCTTTTAATGTTTTTGATTTAATTATTTCTAATCCTCCTTTTTATTTAGAAAATTATAGATCTATAAAGTCTCAAAATTTAATAGCAAAGCATAGCACTGTTTTAGATTTTTCTAATTTTTTATCTTTGTCTTCTACTCTAATGAATGACTATAGCAAACTTTGTATTATTTTATCTGCGAAATCTTATAATGCTATTATATCGTTAGCTAGAGATTATTGTTTATTCATTTCTAAGCAAATAAACATCATTCCTCGTAAAAATAAAAAAATTTCAAGAGTTATTTTGTTTTTAGAAAAACATTTAGTTTATCCTATAGAAGTTGGTAATTTAATTATTAGAAATGAAGATCTATCTTATACTAATGATTTTTTAGAATTAACAAAAGATTTTTTACTATTATAAATTGTGAGAGTTAGAAAAATTGTAATAGATAATATTACAAGATTTCTAGTTTTTTTATTTCTTTATTAGTCCTAGTATAAACGTCGATTAAATATATAGCTGGTGCTAAATCATCAATATTTATAAATATTTTTTCATATGAATTCTCACAATTACCGGTAACTCTTTTAATCAGTTTCCCATTGATGTCATATAAATTAATAAAATAAGGTTCATTAATTTGATCTTGCAGAGAAATAATTATTCTATTATTATCTGTGTTTATAGATATTTGAGAGATTTCACTATTATTACTACACATTACAACATCAGAGCCTATTATAGAATATGAATTATTGTAATCATATTGAGTAAGTCTGTAATATACTTTAGTATTATTTTCGACTTTGTCATCTACATATGAATAATTAGAAAGTGTATTAGTAGTACCAGCACCTTGTATATAAGCTACTGTTTGCCAATTTGTTGCATCATAGCTACGTTCTATTAAATAATAATCGCAATTAATTTCGGAAGCAGTTTGCCATTCTATCACGGGAAATGCTCCATTACATTCTACTTTAAAATACAATAATGTTACTGGAAGAGGATTATTTTTATCTACTAGCACCCATGTATAGAAACCACCATCATTAGCTCCCAGAGAAACTCCTGAAACAGTATTGTTTGTAGTATTTACCGTACCTAAATAGCCATATCCATGACTAAGATCATACATATCTGGAATCCATGAATACGTACTACCATT
This sequence comes from Bacteroidales bacterium, assembly GCA_018432645.1. Lineage (GTDB taxonomy): Bacteria > Bacteroidota > Bacteroidia > Bacteroidales > DTU049 > DTU049. Next base: position 2,619 of record JAHDSP010000154.1, read on the forward strand.
GTTTAACCCTATACCCCAGAATTGTGCTACTAAATTAGACTCTGTAATAGTATTAGGAGATGCAATCTCTGCATCTCTATATGTAAATGTAAGTGTAACTGTAGGCTCTGTAGTCCATCCATCTTTTCTGAGAATCCAAAATCTATCTGCTGCCAATAATGAAGCATCTGTACCTGTAATACTTGAATTCATATGTGTAACTGCTGGAGATACTGTAGGATACGGTGTATTATCTGAAGCTACTGCTCTAGTACTAGCTATTAATCCGCCCGAGCTACTGCCAGCATTAGTAATCTGATAAGTAAAATTTAATCTAGTGCCTGAATATCCGAAAGGGATAACATAAGTACCCGTACTATTATTTATTCGCCAATAAACTCTATTAAGATCACTCTCGCTCTGTATATATCCTGTACCAGTGCCACCAAGTGTAATACCCACAGTGCTAGGTTCATTAATTGAAAGCACTGCACCATCATTTATGCTAACTACACCATCGTTAATAGTCAGACGTCCTTGTTGCCCATGGAGTGTGCTTACGATTATAAAAAAAATTATAAATATATTAAACCAACGCATAATTTTATTTATTACTGATTTTTGGTTTTATTAATATTTATGTTTTTTTTATCTAAGGATTCTACTTCCTTAATTTCTCTATTAATAGCCTTTACCTCTTTAGTTTCTTCAGTCTCTAATGGGCCAGGTGCAGGTCCGAAACGTACATCTGCATATTTAGAAATAATATTACCATTTTCATCCACTTCATCAGCTCTATTAGCTGTAACTGTCCACACGAATTTAGCATTTGAGCTGCCACCATTTAGCTCTATAACATCAAAACCTGTTTTTGTCTTATTTGTTACATATACACCATAGCAGTCGTCCTCTAATTGAATAAACACACGTAATGGATGTTTTTCATTTATTATAACATTTTTTACAAAATCAGGATCTAGCTCTATATGAGCCTTACCATTAACAAGTTGTCCTTCTCCATAATCTTGAAAATAAATCTCTGGTGCTTCAGGACAATATAAATTTACTCTTTCTCCAGCTGTATTTTTTACTATTGTAGATACAGTACCTGAACCATTAATTTTATAATTTGTACTATTATAAATTCCTCCAACATATGCATATGCAGAACCACCATGTGTAAAATATCCTCCAAACGTACCATCACCTGATTTTGTGGCTTTACCATAAACACCTATTGTACTTCCAGTGAAAGCACCACCTGAACCATTGACTAAGTATGAAGGACCTACATTATTACCAGCACCAATAACACCAGTTCCTCTTGAATTTTTTGCTATACTATATGAGCCAGTATTAGTACCAATGAAACAACCACCTGAACCACCGGTGAAGGATGTAGCAGCTTGATTATTACCAATACCTACAACACCTGTACCATTTGTAGCTGCACTCCATCCCAATGCTCCCCAGCTATCAGAAGTAGTATTCCCATAACCAAAAACACCCACATTTGTACTTGCAAAAGCACCACCTACACCACCTGTTATATAATTTGGCGTTAAATTATTTCCAGCTGCTAATATACCATTTCCACCGGTATGGTAGTTTATAGCAAAAATAGCCTGTCCTGTTCCTGCTGCCGAGCTATCATCAGCATACACACCTGTACCACCCATGGCACTCCCAAAAACACCATATCCACTTGATGTTACTCCTAATATAGATATTCCACCACTAGCAGAATTATATCCATACACTCCTGCTCCAGATGCCTGATTTGTTAAACCATTTATAGCAAATGGATAGGTAGAGTTACCCTGCACTTCTAATAGATCACCAGAATAGTTTGCTGTGGTCCTATTTATTAGCACTTGTCCATTAGATAATATACGAGAACGTTCGGTATTATTTGTCCTTATCACTAAGGGCTGGTCATCTGTTGTACCTAAAAAATTAGTCGTAGGAGTAGTGCCCGCATTACCTGTAAGCAGCCAAGATACTTTATCATCTACAGCTAATAGACGCATCCATTTACTACCTGTCCAATAATAATAACCTGGAGTTACATTATTAGGAGCAGTGCCCGCTGTTGCTGTATTATATACTAAAAGACTAGTAGCAGGCGATGCTATAGTAGTATTATCAGTAGTACTTGATAATGATACCCTCGGTATCAGCAAACCTTTATTAGAAGCTTTTACTTCTAACATAGCCGATGCATCTGGCGTGATAGCCACATCTGATATACCTATATTCTGAGCATTAATACTTTGAGATAAAAGTATTAATGCTAATAATAATAGAATAAATTTTTTCATAATCATTTTTATTTTTTTATTTACAAAATTAATAAAAAAAAATTAATATATAATAAATTTTACAATATTAAAATAAAATATTTGGCTCTATTAAAAAAAAATGTTGTAATTTTACAAAAAAAAGAAAAACATGGATAAAATAGAGCGAATAATAGAATTATTTGAGCAATCGACGATATCAGAACAGTTAAAGATATTATATGAGCTTAAAAGGAGACAA
>JAHDSP010000208.1 GCA_018432645.1 Bacteroidales bacterium
TACCAATGACTCTGGGTTTTCTGCTTTTTCCCTGAGGCTAATTTGTTCCTCCAGATTCTTTTTAATCTTTCGGAGATCATCCAGTGAAGTAATTTTTGCCATAACGATTAATTATTTGTTTATTTTTTTGCAAAGATAATACTTATTTGTTAATTTAATAACATTGTTATAAAAATAACTATATATAAAATTATCACATATTTAATTGATTAATATCAATAAAAAAATTTTTATTTTTTACAAATTTATAATTTTTTTAATTAGTCATTTTTATTTTTTTCAAATTTTCTTCTATATATTCTTTTAAACTTCTTCTCATAATATTATTATTACAAATGTCATTTAAAATATCTTCTATCTCTGTTGTATCTAGTTGGAAAACGCCATCATCTGTTTGATGTTTGTAAATGAAATGAATATTAGAATGAGATGTGATGAGCAGAATGATCGTGCCAGCTATATCTCCCATGGGCTGTCTATCTATATGAGACAATTGAAATGTAGCTTTTATTTCTGTACCTTTATTTAATTCACTTTTGATGTGAAATGAGCCTCCTGCCAGCTCTGCCTGAGATTTTAATAATGAGATACCTAACCCCACTTTTTTATCTTTTTTAGTCGTGAAAAATGGATCTGTAATTTTCTTTATTGTATTCTCATCTATACCTTTGCCATCATCAATAATTGATATTTTCAAATAATCATTTGTAGCACTCTCTTGTATATCAATAATTATATTGTGTGCTCCAGCACTAATGGAATTATTTACTATATCTATAATGTGATCAACTATTTCTTTCATTTTTGGTAATTAATATAAACATTTCTGCCATCTATTTTGTGTAAAGCTTTTCTGATTTCATCAAATGAACGATTTTTTATGTGAAAAACAGTAGAGATACTAGCTATATCTCTGATATAGTGAGCATCTGAGTCTGATATAAATTGATTATTTTCTGTATATGTAAAAGATTTTATGATGCTCTGAGAGGTAGAAAATTTAGACACTTCATAAGCATCTACAGATAAATCTATAGGGACAATACCTAATTGACTAATCAAGCTATATGTAGCTCTATCAATGTGAGCTGGTATAAACAATCCATCCAGTTCATGAACTTTTTTTTCTAAATCATCAATAGTTATATTTGTAGCATTTATTAACAGCCAGTCTATTTGATCAATAATGGTTTCGTCTTTATCTACGATTAATTGATATCCAAATTTATCAGGATCATTATTTATTTTAATAATATTATCATCTATATATTTTTGGAAAAAATCTAAAGTATCAAAATCTTGAAAAAAAGCTAAGCAATGAATTTCTTCTTTTGTTGTAACCTCTAGCCCGCAAAGTGTGGTAATGCCATAATCTTTTGAAATATCAGAGGTAACCTTACAATTAGCTGATGCATTATGATCTGTTATGCCTATGATATCAAGTCCTTTTTTTGATGCTTTTTTTACAATATTAATAGGACTCATATCTAGGCTACCACAAGGGCTCAGTACAGTATGTATGTGCAGATCAGCTACAAAATCGTACAGATTATCACTCATTATCTTTAAAAATGTAATGCTATATATAATTTTCCAGCTGTATCGAATGAGGTCATAGATGTAGTAATTATCGGAATATTTTCTTGATTAGCAGCTTCTATAAGGTCGTCAGCAGGTATATTATTATTTGTTATAATTATACATGCTAATTCTTTAAGAGAAGCTATAGCTACGATATTTTTGTGAGTTTGTATAGTAATCCATGCCATATTTTCATTAGCATGAGCTATAACATCACTTAGCAAATCAGATACATAACCATCTGTTATTATATTTGATATGCTATCCTCACAGCATAAAATTTTGGTATTTTCCCATTTTAATATATCAGCTACCTTCATATTTGGCTCCTTTTTTTGAACAATCTTTTTCGAATATATTTTCACCCCATATTTTAGTAAGAATATTTTTAGCTTGCTCTGTATCTATTAAGTTTTTGTATTGTATAAAAACACAATCTGAAATATGTGCTTTGTTATTAGTAATATCTTCAGCAAGAGTTTTGCAATTTGGTGCACCGCATAATCCACAATCTATATTTGGTAAAAAACACATTATTTCACGGATACGTTCTAATTTTTTAATAGCTTTTTCTATATCATTATCTAAATTCATTGGACGTGGTTCTATAGAATTTATATTCATTTTATTAATAAGTAATTTTTCGATGTTTTTATTTAATTTTATATTTTTTCTTTTATTAGAAGAAGTAGAGGCACGTTTATACATGCTTTCTATAGTTAGAAATCTATTTTTAGTACATAGAATACCACCTGCACAACTTTCATCACAAGCTCTTAATTCTAGGAACTCTACATCTTTAATTTCGTCATTTTCGATTTTTTCTAAAAAATTACAGACATTTACTATTCCATCAACGGCAAAAGACCTTCCTTTCACATACTGGGCTTCACCTCGAGTGAGGCTCCAAGTGATAGCCATAGGAGATAGGGAAGTAGTTTTTATTTCCATTAATTCTTCTTCGGTATAATGATTAATATTACATTTATTCATAATCATATTAAAAAAGCTATTCATGTTAATGACTCCATTAATCACACTTTTTTCTTCACCTACAGGACTTTTGATAGCAGCTATTTTTGCAGCACAAGGAGTAATATAAAAAATACCAATTTCATCAATACTAAACCCTTGCTTTGTGAAATCATCTATAATAATTTCTGCAGTTAAATCTTTTGGAGTGCGTAATTTAATAATATTTTCTGTAAGAGATGGAAATCGAACCTGTATAAGTCTGACAATAGCGGGGCAAAATGAAGAAATTAAAGGTTTAATATTAGATTTTTTTTGATAATTAACAATTTGATTTCTTAAAAATTCAATAGATTGTTCTACTTCATAAATATGAGTAAAACCAAGTTCATAAATAGCTTTGTAAATTCGTTTAATAGATAAATTGTCGGGAAACTGACCTAACATAACTGAAGGTACTAGAGCAGCTTTAATTTTATACTTATTTAAAGCAGATATGTCATCTTCTTTAATCTTAATAGCATTTATAGGACAAGCTCTAAAGCATTCACCACAATCTATACATCTATCTGGATATAAAACTGCTTTGCCTTTTCTCACTCGTAATGCATGAGTAGGACAGACTCTCATACAATGAGTACAACCTACGCATATAGATCTATCTATTTCTAGAGCATGAGAAAATATTTGATTTTTTGACATAGATTAAAGATAATTTATTAAAATAACTTCTGTTCCTTTATTTACTTGGCTATTGATGTGCATATAATCAGTATTTTTTTTCATATTAGGCAACCCCATACCAGCGCCAAAACCTAATTCACGAACTATAGGTGAAGCAGTAGAATAGCCTTGTTCCATAGCTTTATTGATATCTGGTATGCCAGGGCCTTCATCTTTAAATGTGATTTGTATTTTTTCAGTATCGATTTCTACAGTTATCACACCATGATATGCATGAGCTACTATATTAACTTCTCCTTCATATAAAGCAATCACGACTTTTTTAATAATTTTATGGTCAATATTTAATTGTTTTAGTACTTTTTTCACTTCGCTACTACATTTACCTGCATTACTAAAATCGCCACCTTGTATTTTATATGTTAAAATCATATTCTATTTAGTATATTGGTTTTACACCGAGATTATACAGTATACCAGAAACTTTAAAAACTGAATATGGACTTTGCATTACAAGTATTTTATTTTCATTGGCTAATTTAATAATATCAGTATTTATCATTTTATTTCTAGCATAAATCACATATTTTATTTCAGCAAGTTCACAAGTTCTAATAGTCTGAATATTGTTTAGTCCGGTTATTAATATTACATCTTCTTTATCTATAGTTAATACATCACTCATCAGGTCTGATGAAAATCCATATTCGACTTCATTTTCTAAATACTCTTTGCAAGTATATACTGTTCCTTCGATTGCTTTAGCTATTACACTTAATTTAACGCTCATTATTTCTTATGTTTTTAATAATTAAAATTTGTTGGTGTTTATTTTTTACAAAGATAATATTTATTTGTTAATTAAATAACAATGTTAATAAAATAACTATGATAAAATTTTCAATTTTTAAATTGATATTTATCAAATCAATTATTAATATTAATTCCCTATAAGACACCAACTTTATTGTGATTTAATTATTAATTACTCAATAATAAAATAACTAATTGGCTGAAAAAATGAACCTACCACATAATATTGACAAGTAACTAATCCAAATTCTTTATTATATCCATGTAGCATATCTCTATCTTCATAGATTATCCTACCAAAAGAATCCTCCATACCATCCGGATAGTAAATTTTATAGAAAGTCATCTCTTGTATTTGATTTTCTACGCCCGTTAATCTAATATTACAATATGGTTTCTGTTGTAGAATAGAATCTTTTTTGGGCTCATCAAGATATGATAGCATTTCTGCAAATCTCACATTTACAAAGCCACTCATATAACTACGAACTGTAGGTAAATCTATATTTTGGATTTCTTCATTATTATAATTTAGCAAGTGAATATTTTCATTATTCTCCTTAATAAGAGTAAAAGAATTTTCTGGTTTATCGTAATAAGTAACTTCAATTTTATGAATTTGCGGATAGTACATATTCATAAAAGTATGATCTCGCCAATCTTCTAATTTAGGAGAAAAGAAATTTTGCAGAAACCCCATCATTCCTGGTATGTACATAATATATGGATCTTTAGCTCCTTCCATTAAAAAGTAAGTACCTATTTTGTCTTGTGGATTATCTCCTACATAAAAGGTACGTATTTTTCTCTCTTTAGTAAACAACCATAACGAACCTATTCGAGCCCATGGTACACGTGCATATATTTCTACTTTAGTACCAAAGCTAGACATACGTTTCAGCACATTATCTCTCTGTGCGATAGGGACAGGACTTTTTAAAGTAATATAATACATTGTTCGCATGAATTCATTTATCATTTTATTATTAGCTTTAAATGTATCATTAGCTATCCACCCTTTTTCTGTTCTACTTAGAACTATAGAATTTCCCATTTTGTCTGCTAAGAAAATTTTAGTAATAGCACTAGTATCTGTAATGTTAAAAGCAGAATCTTTTGGGTATAGCATAGGATCTGTACGATGTAAGATAAACAATCCTACAACTATAATTACTATAATGGCGACGATGATTATTAAAATTGTCTTTTTAGTCTTTGCTTTCATAAAAATATTTTTGATTAATTGCAAAATTAAAAAATTAATTACAAATATGCAGATAGCTTGAAGCATTTATAATAGAGAGTAATATTAATAAATTAAATTATAAAATTAGGAGTTTACTTAATTAAAAATTATTAGTGTTAATGCACCATTAATAACTATATTATTTGTGAGTATAATATTTTTTGAAAAAATTTTTACTTAATTTACTTTTTTTGTCAGCCACACAAAAAAAGTAACAAAAAAA
>JAHDSP010000039.1 GCA_018432645.1 Bacteroidales bacterium
TTGTTAGTATTATTGATGTTAATGGTAAATTAATTAGACAAACAACCTACAAAAACACCAAAATGTTTGAACTGAATTTAAATGTTCAGTCTGGCATCTATTTTTTGATGATAAATTCAGAAAATAAAAAGGCAACTATAAGATTAATAAAGAATTAACGTTTGCTATCTGCGGTAATAAAACATTGCATGGATAGTGCTAAATTTAAATTAGATAGTAGATTTTAGGGAAATTATTTTTAAAAATTTTATAAATGATTAAATTAATATATGATATTTAATAAATAAATAAAATATTATAAAATCTTTCTGATTCTACAATTATTAGAAATATTTTTAAAATTTTATAATTATACATAATTTGTTTTAATTGCTTTTTGTAATTATAAAAAATTAATTAAAAAATAAAATAAATATATCATTAATCAATTTAAACATTTAATATTTTGATGTTTCGAAAACCATTACAGTAGTTTTACACATGCAGATGCGTCAGCTTATCATTGAACTGTTTTAACCAACTAATGTGAGCTAAATTCTCTGTAATTTCTAATTTTTCTATAGTTTCTATAAGTGTTTTGCCTACACATACTATACCGTGATTGGGCATTATGACAACATCGGAATATTTTATTTTTTCTGCAATCTCATTAGCTAAATCTTCTGTCCCCATAGGATAATACTTAGAAAAGCTTATTTTCTTTATATTGAATTGAGCTTCATCTGTAACATTAGTATCTATCTGTAAGCCCCAAATAGCAGCTACAGTACACCAAAATGGATGTGCATGTATTATCACTTGTACATCAGATCTGGCATTGTATATAGCTATATGCATAGGTGTTTCTAAACTTATTTTATGTTTTGATTTTAGAATATCTCCATTTGTGGTTAAATGTGCAATGTCTTTAGCTTTGATATCATTTTTATCTATTTGCGATGGAGTAATTAAAATACTATCATCTATTTTCATACTTATATTACCTCCTAGGCTAGTAGTCAACTTTTGCAGATAAAGTCTTCGCATAAACTTTGATATTTCTTTGGCTTGTTTTAAATATTGTTTCATTATTTACAAGATTTTAAATCATTTTTATCAGACAACAATGATTTTTACTATGTAAAATTAATAAATATTTTTACTCATTTAATTCTATTACACTTACATCGTCTATCAGGTAATATGGTATTTGTGGTTCATGTTTAAAATATGTGTCTTCTTGAAAATAAAAATTTAATTCATAATTCTTCTCTCTATTTTTATTGTTTTTATATTTATTAGTATTTAATTTATCTGGAGCTTTTATTGTGTACTGTCTTTTGTATTTATCTAAAATATATTTATTTTCTACTAATAAATTATTTTTTATTGCTTTGCTTAAAAGCTTTTTATTATGTTGAGTATTTTTATTTTTGTATTTTTTATAAGCTTCAACTACAGCAGGTGTATTGTCCCAAAACATTCCTATTGTAACGTATTGCTCTCCACCTTGTGCAGTATAGATACCACTTATCTCTACCCAATTTGTATCTGTTATGAAATTGCCATCTGGGTTTTTAATATGTGCTCGCAACTCTGGTGTCATATACCTCACATAGCTAGAAACATTATATTTTTTACCTACAATATCTGAATCTTTTGAAAAATAAAGACCAATATTATATGCTGCGTAATCACTATATTTATAAGCTAATTTCACCAAAAAACTCACTTTATATTGTTTGCCTGCTTCTAGTGGCTCTATGAGTTTACTTTGTATGTGCTCCATCCAGAAATTTTCCACTCCAATCAAAGCTAACCCTATATAACCATTTCCTGTTTTGGGTTTGTAATGCGACTTATAGTAATAATAACTATTTACACCATTATCCATACATTTGTGAAAATAATCAGGTGTAGCATCATTGGGGGACCACCAACCATCACAAGCAAATGTGTCAATATAAAAATGCTCAGGACACCAACAATATGCCTCAAAACTACCATTATATACTAAATTCTCTTGTGCATTTAATGTCATTAAAGCATTTATAATAACAAATGTTAATAATAAATTTCTCATTTTGCAATATTTAAATATTTTTTACCAGTATATATTTTATCTGTATATAATAAATCATTCAGATTACTAGTTAAAACTAATTCACCTTTTATAACAGCTTGTGGCAAAAATATTTTTTTACCTTCAATATTATAAGTAGTAGAGAAGTATTTATCTCCAATTATTATTTCATCTTTACACTGTGGATTTATAAAATCTAATCTAAAAATATATATTTCACCCTCTTTTATTTTTTTACTATCAGTAAATAATTTCTTAAATTGTTTATTCTTCCATTTTATAGATATAACAGTATAAATTTTATCTCGAGTAGAATTAGTTAAATATATTAGATGTCCATTATTGATTTTAATAATTTTTTCTACTCTAAATTCTCCTATTATATAAAAAAGAGTATCACAATCATCAGTTGTAATGTTATAACTTATATTATCATGATTTTCTCCTATTACATCAGTGTTAATTAATAAAAATGAAAATAAAAAAAGATATTTGATGAAACTAGTTATGTTTTTCATTTATAAAATTTTATTATGTAAAATTAATGATTTTTTTGAATTTATTATTTATTTTATTGCAAATTATAACAAAAATTTTTCAGAAAGCATTATCGTATAAACAACTATTTTATTTACAATTATTTTAACTAAAAATAAATTACAATATCAATTATGACATTAGTCATTTATTTATTTTACTTCTTTTAATTTAATTAATTTTGCAAAACAAAAATAGATTTATGCAGGATGAAAATTTAGACTGGATAAAAGAACAAGAATATGAGTATGGATTTGAGACATCTATAGATACTGATGTTTTTCCTAAAGGTATCAATGAAGATATCATTAGAAAAATAAGTGCTATTAAAGGTGAGCCCGAATTTATGCTTGATTTTAGGCTCAAAGCTTTTGGTAATTGGAAAAATATGGAACCTCCCACATGGGGACATCTAACATTTGCTCCTATAGATTTCCAAGATATTAGCTATTATGCAGCTCCTAGTAAATCGAAAACTAATAATAATGAAATAGATCCAGAACTATTAGAAACTTTCGAAAAATTAGGTATCCCTTTAGAAGAGCGAAATGCCCTTGCTGGCGTAGCAGTAGATGCTATTTTTGATAGTGTATCAGTGAAAACAACTTTTAGAGAAGAGTTGGATAAATTGGGCATTATATTTTGTCCTATCAGCGAGGCTATAAAAAATCATCCTGATTTAATACAAAAATATTTAGGCTCGGTAGTGCCACCCAATGATAATTTTTATGCTGCATTAAATTCAGCAGTTTTTAGCGATGGGTCTTTTGTTTATATTCCTAAAGGAGTCAGGTGCCCAGTGGAGTTAAGTTCATATTTTCGTATTAATACTAAAAATATTGGACAATTTGAACGTACCTTGATTATAGCAGACGAAGGCAGTTATGTCAGCTATTTAGAAGGTTGCACTGCTCCTATGCGTGATGAAAATCAATTGCATGCTGCTGTGGTAGAATTAATAGTTTTAGACAATGCAGAAATCAAATATAGCACTGTTCAGAATTGGTATCCTGGAGATAAAGAAGGCAAAGGTGGTATATATAATTTAGTGACTAAACGTGGATTATGTAAAGGTAAAAATAGCAAAATTTCTTGGACACAAGTAGAAACAGGCTCTGCTATTACTTGGAAATATCCTAGTTGTATATTATCAGGAGATAACTCTACCGGCGAATTCTATAGTGTAGCAGTAACAAATAATTACCAACAAGCTGATACTGGTACAAAAATGATACATATAGGCAAAAATACTCACAGCACTATCATATCAAAAGGCATCTCTGCTGGTAATAGTCAAAATAGCTATAGAGGTTTAGTAAAAATCACAAAAAATGCTATTAATTCCAGAAA
>JAHDSP010000188.1 GCA_018432645.1 Bacteroidales bacterium
AACTGGAATGCATATTATCCAATAATCGCAACCATTTGCATGTCTAACAGCACAAATTTTTTCAGTAGTTGCAGTTCCTAAAAGATGTACATTTTTAGTTATAATATCTCCTTTACCATTATTTAATGTCATATCTACTATGGAATAACAAATTCCATGTAAATTAGTTTCATGTGCGTCAACTGTGAAAATATAATAGATATCAAATCTTTTTAGTGTTGGATCATATGTCCCAGGTTTAGGAACTATTATTGCAGATTGAGTAGATGAAGAATGTCCAAACAAATTAGAACCATTTGGCATAATATTATGCATTTTATCATATACAGTCATTCCATCAGTATAAAACAATAAATTACCATTTTTATCAGATACAGTTGCACACCCTTCATAAGTATTTAATTGCCCATTAGTTAGTGGTGTGGGAGGATCAGTATTGAAACTCAACCCAGCATTATTCCCAAAATACCAATTATTACCTTCATTTTGTGAAAATAAAGTATCATTTAATATAAAAACTAACAAGCAAAGTAATATGTATTTCATATTAAACATAATCTAAAAATATATTAAAATCTACCTAGATATTTATACAAATTTATATTAAATTTTTCATATTAAATATGCAATATTTTTTTTAAGTTTGCAGAAAAAAATATGTATAAGGATTTTCAAAATTATTTACAAAAAGAATTAGACTCTATCTACGAAGCAGGTTTAGCTAAAGAAGAGCGTATCATAGTTTCTCCACAAGGTGCTGTTATCAAACTAGATAATGGAAAAGAATTATTAAATTTTTGTGCTAATAACTATCTAGGATTATCAAATCATCCACGTCTGAAACAAGCTGCTACCAAAGCTTTAGAAACTCATGGTTATGGTATGTCTAGCGTTAGATTTATTTGTGGCACTACTGATTTACACAAAAAATTAGAGAAAAAAATTGCTGAATTTTTTGGTACTGAAGATACCATATTATATGCAGCTTGCTTTGATGCTAATGGTGGATTATTTGAGCCATTATTAACAGAAGAAGATGCTATCATCAGCGACGCACTTAATCACGCATCTATCATTGATGGAGTTAGATTATGCAAAGCTCAACGTTTCATCTATGCTAATGGTGATATGAATGAGTTAGAAGAACAATTGAAAAAAACACAAAATTTGCGTTTTAGAGTAATAGCTACTGATGGAGTATTTAGTATGGATGGCAATGTAGCTCCAATAAATAAAATCGTCGAATTAGCTGATAAATACAATGCAATGGTAATGATAGACGAAAGCCATTCTGCAGGTGTAGTAGGCGAAACCGGTAGAGGAGTTACAGAACTTTACAATTGTAGAGGCCAAGTAGAAATGCTTACCGGTACATTAGGAAAAGCCTTTGGTGGAGCTATTGGTGGCTTTACTACTGGCAAAAAAGAAATCATAGAAATGCTACGCCAACGTAGCCGTCCTTATTTATTTAGTAATTCTTTACCTCCAATGGTAGTAGCTGCTGGTATTGAAATGTTTAATATGATGAGCGAAACTAATGCTCTACAAGATAAATTGCATAATAATGTGAAATATTTTATGGATCAAATTCAAAAAGTCGGCTTTGATGTTAAACCTACTCAAAGTGCTATTGTAGCTGTAATGCTTTATGATGCTAAAGTAGCTTCTGAAATGGCTAAAAAATTGAGCGACGAAGGCATCTATGTTACCGGTTTCTCTTATCCAGTAGTTCCTAAAGGACAAGCGCGCATTAGAGTACAACTATCAGCTGCTCACGAATTTGAACATATTGATAAATGTGTGAAAGCTTTTGAAAAAGTAGGTAAAGAAATGGGAGTTTTAAAAAAATAAAAAGTATTAATATTTAATTTTTATCTATAGGGACAATAATTTTTTGTCCCTATTTTTTTAATTTTATTTTATTATACGAATTTTATTTTATTAATTTTGCAAAATATATTTTAATAAATAATAAAAAAGTGATAGCAAATAAAGTGGCTTTAGTTACAGGTGCCTCATCTGGCATAGGTAGAGAATTGTGTTTACAATTAGCACAAAAAGGATACTATGTAGCTGGGATGGCTAGAAATATTGATAAATTAAATGAATTATATAATGAAATCAAAAAATTAAATTGCGTATTTTTGCCTGTGCAAGGAGATGTGAGGATAGAAAGCGATTGCAAAAAGCTCATTGATATTACTTTAGAAAAATGGGGCCGTATAGATATTTTAATAAATAATGCTGGTATATCTATGAGAGCACTTTTTGATGAGGTGCGTTTAGATGTTTTACATGAATTAATGAATACAAATTTCTGGGGGACTGTTTATTGTACTTATTATGCTTTGCCACATTTATTAAAAAATAAAGGAAGTTTAGTAGGAGTATCATCTATAGCTGGATACCAGGCTTTGCCAGCTCGCACTGGTTATTCTGCTTCTAAATTTGCTATTCAGGGTTTTCTAAATACTATTAGAATAGAAAATTTATATACAGGTTTGCATGTAATGATTGCTTGCCCTGGCTTTACCTCATCTAATATTAGAAATACCGCTTTGACAGCTGATGGCTCACAACAAAAAGAAACTCCTTTAGAGGAAGGCAAACTAATGAGTGCAGAAGTCGTAGCTAGTAGGATTATAAAAGGAATTGAAAAAAGAAAAAGACAAGTTATCATGACTACTGAGGGAAAATTAACTGTGTTTTTAGGTAAATTTTTCCCTTCTTTTGTTGATAAACTTGTATTCAAAGATATGTTAAAAGAAAAAAATTCACCATTAATAAAAAAATACCCATATGGAAAAAATTAAAAAATTGGAAATTTTACCTTTAGAAGGTTCTAATTTATTTAAATTTGGAGACTCGCAAGATGCTGTTTTAGAAATATTAGGTGAGCCTGAAGATATCGAAAAATATGAAGAAGAAGATGACGAGCCTGTTACAAGTATTTGGTTTTATGAAGAAAATATATCTTTATTTTTTGATGAAATAGAAGATGATTATTTTGTCCTTAAAGGTATAGAAAGCTCTTTTCCAGAAACCTATTTTAAAGGAAATAAAATCATAGGGTTATCTTATAATGACTTAAAAAAATTATTAAACAGTGTTGGTTATAATAAATTTGATGAAGAAGTAGAAGAATGGGGCGAAAAACGTGTATCAATAGAAGATGAC
>JAHDSP010000211.1 GCA_018432645.1 Bacteroidales bacterium
TTGAATTCTATATTTAATCAAAGGATCTATTAATAATGTATCTGGCACACCTTTGTTATTAAGTGTATGAACAAATTGATAAATAATTTTATTATTCATCTTATTATAAAAAGTCATTGGAATATTAGTTTCAGTAGGATTACCCGCTAGATCCAATAAATTTACTTGACAAGAAGTAGAATTTAATGCATAAGAAATGACAATTTTGAGAGCTTTCTGAAATTGCTCTTCGGTACTACCATCATAGTAATCTCCAACACATTCAAATTCTTTAGCGAAATTTTGACCTATGCCAATAATAAATGGTTTAAGCACAATACCCCTTTTTTGTAAATCCTGAGAAACTGCACATGGATCACCATTGCACTCCTCTATGCCATCAGTTATTAAAATTATTATATTCCTACATTTATCACAAGGAGGAAAATCATTACCAGCAGCTGCCAAAGTATTAGCTATAGGAGTAGTGCCGCGAGGTGTCAAATATTTAATAAAATGAGCAATTTTTTTAGCATTACCTTCAGAGAAAGGTACTACTAATCTAGTATCATTACAATCTTGAGGAGGGAAATCTTTCAAATCACCAAAAACACGTAGAGCTAATTGTAAATTTTCAATTGTAGAAATACTATCTAAAATATTGTTTAATAAACGCTTGGCAATATTTATTTTTGTATCACTCTGCCAGTGTCCATACATGCTATTGCTAGCATCGAAAATTATTAATATTCTAGTAATATTTTCATTTTTTGGTGGTTGAGATTGTCCAAAAGATAAAACAGATACAAGACAAAAAGAGAATAAAAAAACAAATTTTTTAAAAATCATTTAATGAAGATTTTAAATATTTCAATGCCTCAGTAGCTTGTTCATCATTAGGAGGAGTACCATGCCATTTATGATCATTTTCCATAAAAGATACACCTTTTCCCATAATAGTGTGCATGAGGATCATTATTGGATAACCTTTACCTAAATTATCTTTAGCAATATTTATAGTTTGCCTCATATCAGAAAAATCATGTCCATTCATTTCTAAAACGAACCATCCGAAAGCTTCCCATTTAGTGCGAAGATTACCCAGTGAATTTACCTGATCTACGGGTCCATCTATTTGTTGTCCATTATAATCAATTGTAGAAATAAGATTATCAATTTTTTTAGAACCAGCGAAGAGTGCAGCTTCCCATATTTGACCTTCTTGCAGCTCTCCATCACCATGTAATGAATATATGATTTTTTTATCATTGTCAAGTTTTTTAGCTTTAGCACAACCTATAGCTATAGATAGCCCTTGACCTAATGAGCCAGCTGCGAAACGTACGCCAGGCAAATGCTCTGATGGCGTAGGATGTCCTTGCAGTCTGCTATTAATACGTCTGAAA
>JAHDSP010000093.1 GCA_018432645.1 Bacteroidales bacterium
AGTTGAGGAGTTGATGCAATGGCTGATTTTTCGATGTATTCAGCAAAACGCTCAAAAATATAACCCTTACTTTTAATGGTCAGAAGGAGTTCTTTATATTTTGTTAGGGTGAAATCCATTATTTAAAATTATACTGATAATCAGGATTTTCTTTCATAATATTTGCACTTTGCGGATAATTTTCGATAAACCAAACTAAAAAAGCTGTTACATCAATTTTATCAGATAACATTTTTTGACGTCGGTTTTGAAATTCTTCTTTGAGGTTTGGAGTGTTTAGTAGTTCTTTTATTTTTTTAACCATATTATCAAATTCGTAAGGTAGAAATGAATAACATAGTTGATACTTTTGTTCTATTTCGTTAGGTACTGAAAGTTTACCAGAAAATGAATTCAACTTCAATGAAGGTGTACCCAGCATTGCTGCTTCTGAAGTCATAGTTTGGCTATCACCAATAAACATTGTAGCATAATATAAAAGTGAATGTATTTTTTCTTGTGAAATTTTTAATTTATATCTTTCTAATTCTGGTTCAATTTCTTTCTCGGTAGTAATAAAAATTTTACCAAATGGCTCTAAAATATTTATTAAATGATTTTTTTGCTCTAAAGAAAAACCTTTTATGCCAATATCATGATGTGCTGTAAATGCATTAAAACGCATGATAAAATAATGTTCATTTTCCTTTAATCCAATTTCGTCTAAAACACTAATATCAGGTGAAAAACGGTTTGGATGAAGATAGGCCAATTCATGATATCCAGAATAAAAAATTGTATCTTTCCTTTTTCTATGGCCTTTTAATGCATCTGGCGATAATAAATAATCTGCAAAAGGATTTACAAATTTAGTGACAAGAGGTTGTACTTCATCATCATCGTCATCAAAAACTATTGATTTTACTTTTGAAATCTTAGAAATATGAGCAATACTTATAGAAGTACCTATTGCAATGTCAATTTTATATTTTTTGCAAATTTTTAATATTATATAATCATATTCTATTTGTTTAAATATTTTACCAGTTAAATTATTTGCCTTTTGGGGGAGTTTTATATAATTAAAACCATATTTATCCAATAAATTAATAGCTGATGGTAAATCTTTTACAGTCCAGGTTATTTTATGCCCATTTTGCCCGAGAATATAAGCTAGATTTTTAAAAATGTGCACGTGTGCAGGATGACCTATATCAATAAGTATATTCATAAAATTTTATTTAAGTTTTTGCCAAATTTTCAACCCTGTTTTTCCCATTTTCATTAATAAAGGATTATGTACCTTCTCAAACCTTCCAAATTCAACCAACTGTCCACCAAATTTTAGTTTATAATCTCTAACGCTATATGGTTTATTAGGCTTTCCTGCACCACCGAAATCAAATAATGTATATCCATTTTGTTTACCCCACAGAAATACTTCCCATGGAATTAAATCATTTGGATATTTGTTATAATATTTTGAATATGCTCCTGCATAAAAATCATAAATGGTATTTTTATAAACCAGAGCAAGCATGCATCCAATTATTTTGTTTTCATATTCAGCACAAAATATTTTTAATCCCAAATTAGTATTAGAAATTTTGAATAAGTTAACAAAGAAATCAAAAGATGGAAAAGGAAGTTTGGCTCTATTATAAACAGATTTGAGTATTTTATAACATTCATTTAGATCAGTTAAAGTATTTTTTACTGAAAATATGCTATTCTCTTTTTTTGCTCTTCTAATTTCATTTCTCCTTTTTGTATTTACTTCTTTCCATAATTCTTCTTCATTTTTACTTAAATCTACTATTATATCCAAGTGATCTTCATATTCAAAACCATTTTTAATGAATACTTCTTTTAAATCTCCCCAATCCCACATATTGCGAAATTGTGAATAGATTGCTTTTTTTCTAATTGCTTTGTTATACTCTTGTAGAATAAAGTCTAGAATATTAGCATCATTATTTTTAATTAATGGACCACCAAAAATTATTGATCTAGCAGTGAAATTCCCTAAAACTCCAGAATATTCTTTTTGAATAACAGCTAACAAAATTCCTAATATTTCATCATTATCATCTATAACAGCAATGAAAATAGGTTCATATTTTTTAGTATTTTTATACACCTCATACATTTCGGGAGTTTGGAATACATTGCCCTTTGGATGCTCATAGACAAATGATGACCATTGGGCGGGATTAAGGGCGGATGTAATTTTAAAATTTGTCATTGGCTAAATGGTTTGTTAGTTGATGAGTTGATAGGTGATAGTTGATTAGTTGAGGAGTTGAGGAGTTGATTAGTAGATTAGTTGATTAGTTGAGGAGTTGATTAGTTGGAGGTGTGGAGGAGATGATATTAATTTTTTAATTTTGGAGTCATATAAAGCATTAAGGAGAGGGCAAACTAACTGATTACAAATGATTTGCTAAACAACTCCTCTACTTAACTACTCAACTTATACACTTATGAACTACTAAACTGCTACACTTTTCTAAATTAATTCTTCATAAACATTAATGATTTTCTTTGCAATAGAATCAGAATCTAATCCTAATTTAATAATTCTTTCTCTGCCATTAGTTCTTTTGCCATAGTCAAGAGCCATTTTAATTTTTTCTGCAACATCCTGTGGTTCATAAGAACAAATATAACATCCTTCGGTATCTCCTATGACTTCTTTCACATCCCCTACATCTGTAGAAACAATAGGAATATTGCACGCCATAGCTTCTTTAATTACATTAGGACTACCTTCCCAAAGGCTGGTTAATATAATTACATCAGCAGCATTCATATAAATTGGAATTTTTTCATGAGCAACATTTTGTAAATAATGAAGCTCTATATTTTGGGTTCCGATTTTATCGATTGCTTTTTTGGTTAATTCATAATTTTTAACAGGCCTATCAGGATTACTTGCAAAAAGAAGGTGTGACTTTTTTTTATCCCAGTCTAATTGATTTTGACACTTTACTTGATTTTGTGGAGTAAAAATCTCCGTATCCACCCCATTAGGTATAACTACTAAATTTTGAAACTTGAGGCTGTTTTTCATGTCCTCAGATTTTACAATGGTAATTTTCCAAAAGAATTTATAAAAAAACCAAATAACAAATCGAAACCATTTTTGGGCTTTAATATCACTTCCCATTAAAGACACCACTAATGGTTTGGCACCAGCCAATGATGATGCAATAGCAGACAATGAATAATGTGCATGGATAATATCATAATGATGGGTCTTTAGATATTTTTTTAGTATAGGTATATTTTTTAGATATCCATTAATGCCTTTACCTTTAATAGTAAAATACTCTATATCAATACCATTTTTTTTCAAAGACTCGCCTTGTTTTTTTACAATTGGGCTAATGCCTGATTGAGAGTTTCCACTAGAGACGAAAAGGACTTTCATATTTTCTTTTATTTATTAATAAAATTTACTATGCTTTCAACATATATTTTTTCTAATACAGAATTTTCTTTAATAATCTCCCAATTATTATTAATTTTATTAAAATAAAATGGAGATTTAACAATTGTAGTTGTACCATAATGAATAGCTTGAAATTCTAGTAAGTAAAAATTATTCCCATCAAATGCTACATCAATAGATAAATTAGGAACATTTAGTATATCAAATATTAGTTTTGCAAAATCTAATATACCATTAGGTATATCTTCTTTGAAAATAAACTTACCACTTCCACTGGCTCTAAAGTCATTATCACGCACTCCCCTATAAAGTATATAATATTTGTCACCATAAATTAAAATTTTCCAATCATTTTCTAATCCTGGAATAAAATTTTGTACAATAAATTTATTCCTATACTTTGACTCCTTAATATATCCTTTATGCTTAATAGCTCTTCCAATGTCCCATAATTCATCAAATAAATATGTAGATCTACTTATTTTTTTTGCTTTTTTTATCAATTCTTTTTTATTTTTTGACAAATAAACTCCCCTGCTCATAGCTCCAGTAGCTGATTTGATAACAGCAGGGAATGTGATATTATATAAATTATTTTTGAGTTCTTCTATAGTGCCAAAATAATGAGAGTGAATGAAATTTAGATCATCATTAATAGTAAGGTCTCTTAATATCTCCATAAAAACTTTATTATTATGAGCTTTTAAATATTTATATTCTGGAATAAGCTTAGCATTTTGCAAATATAAACCATAAATAATATCTTCGATATAGCTTTTATAATGTCCTCCAATATCCTCTGATGAGGTATATATAATATATTGATCTTCGAAATTCATTTTTCTAAAATTAATATCAGCGAATTTTAAAAAAATAATTTCATATCCATTTTCTTTAAAATATTTTTCTAATAATTTTTTATCCATACCACTTCTATAAGGAGTAGCATTATGTTTAGAGCTAAAGATATTTTTGTAATCTGTTAAAATATAAATTTTATTCATATTTATAATCTTTAATTATTTTTGCGGGGTTACCACCAACTATGCATTTAGATGGTATATCCTTTATTACTACACTACCAGCAGCTATTACAGAATCGTCTCCTATGTTTACACCGGGCATTATAATACAATTAGCACCTATCCAAACATTATTACCTATTATAACATCTTTGATAGATCCATGTGTATTTATTCTATTAGCGGCATTTTCCATGGATAAATCATGTCCAGAGCAATCAAATATTTCAGTATTTGCAGCGATTAAACAATTCGCACCTATTTCTATATTTTTATATGCATGAATACATGCCCCATTAATTCTTGTGTTATCTCCTATTGTAATTATAGCACCTTTTTTATCTGCGATTATTTTAGTAGGAGAATGCATATGCAAATGATAGCTCTTTTTATTTGATTTTAAAGTTACATTATCACCTAATATTAATTTAGCATTTGATGAAAAAATTAAAATAGGATTACCAGATATATTAACCTTTCCCCTTAATATAATATGTTTCCTATAAATTATATGAATTTTTAATAAATCCACTAATAGTATTTATTTTTCTAAACATAAATTTGAATTTTTATTTAAGTTATCTTTAACTTTAATATTATTAAAAATACTAAGTATAGCTCCCAAATATATTGATCTGATTGTATTAAAAGTTACTGCACCGAAACTACCAGAAAATGAAATAATAAAAGACATTAAAAATACAGCTATAAAAGTAGCATTCATCATATTGATTGTATTATCTTTATATGGAAGCTTTTTTTTCAATCTTAAAAAATATTTTAATATTATCAAATTGTAATAAAAATAAAATAATAAGCCAAATATACCAGCACCAAATAATAATGAATTGTAATCCACATGTATACCTCTTTCGCCCAATATACCACCACCATAATTACCTGCAGAGTTAAACATCTCTTTACCAAAAAAACTCTGTTGTACAGAATTAAATGAAAAAACTTCATCCCATACCAATTTTGTCTCAATATATCTACCCTCATTCTCATAAAAATCTTCTGTAAATCTATCAGAACGGTTCATAAACTGATATTGTAATGGTTCTTTGTAGAATGGGTATAAAATAAATAAAAGTAAAATAATAGGAACTATGCTTTTAATAAAATAAGATTTCCTTTTACTAAAAAATACTAAAAAAAAATAACCACTAAAAATGGCTATTATTGATATTCTTTTAAGATTTAAAAGTAAAGCAATTAAGGCTAAAACTCCTAAAAAAATAAAAAATTTTTTATTTTTTTTATCTAAATATAAAATCAAGGGTAATATTACTAAAATATAAGCTATAGAATTTAAGCCTTCTGTAAACACATTTCCAACATATAAAGAAAACCCACTGTCTAATCTTGAATATGGTGTGCTACCAATTTTAAAAAAATTTGTTAAAATAAAATTTATTAAATATAAACATAAAAATAATATTAAAATTTTATTAAATTTTTTTAATTGATTAATATCTTTTATAAATGTAAAACTAATAGGTAAAAATAGAGCAGGTATTAAAGTTTTAATATATGTTTGTGCAGAATTAAAGAAATCAGATGAAAAAAATATTAGTATCAGTAAATAAATAAAAAATAGATACATGGGTATCATAAATCTCTTAATTTCAACATACCTCAATGTAACATAAATAGTATAAATAAGAAAAAAACCATTTATTATATATGAAGGATACGACTTTTTAGGAAATGCAATACCAGATAATGCAACATAAATAAAATAAATAATTATAAAATAGTAAAATAGAAATAAAGTAATTTTTGTAGGTTTCATGTAGTTATAATTTATTAATAATCATTTTAGATTTACTATATTTGTATGTAAGTCCTAATCCCATAATGCCACGAGAAATTACAAGATTTAATGCTGCACCTATTATTCCCCAATAATTTATTAATGGAAAGGCTAAAATAAAACCTATAACTGATGCATAAATAGTATTCCTCATTACTATTTTATCTTGATTATTTACTATGAAAAAATTAAGACCAAAGATATCATATAGAATAATAAAAAATACACTTATAGAAAGTAATATTAAACAAGGTAGAGCATAGTTATTATTTATATCTAGATACCAAAAAATTA
The DNA here is from genome assembly GCA_018432645.1 of Bacteroidales bacterium. Classification (GTDB taxonomy): domain Bacteria; phylum Bacteroidota; class Bacteroidia; order Bacteroidales; family DTU049; genus DTU049. The sequence continues at coordinate 6,566 of JAHDSP010000093.1, forward strand.
ATTTATATGAAAGTATTGGTATCAAAGCTAAGATGACACCTATTATTAACATTACCTTTTTATATTTATTAAAGGCATTTTTTACTCTATTCAGAAATGGGAAAAATACTCTTGCTATTATACTTGCAAAAGTATAAAACAGCTCTACCACTTTTTTAATAGCATCATAAATACCTAGCATATACGTAGGAGCCATAATACCAAGTAAAAATGAAGTAGTATTATTGTATAATGTTGGTAAAAATTGATTTACAAAAATAGGAAAATTATTTTTTATTACGCTTTTTATTCTTTTTTTACCTACCCAATAATATCTGAGTTTATATTTTCGTGTGAGCATCATTTGTCCCACAATACCAGCACCTATGTACCCTAGAGAGTTAAACATTGGATACATCCAATAATCATTAATATCCCGAATAAATATAAAAATACAAATAGTAAAAAAGCTTTTTATTCCCAGATTTAAATATGTAATATAACGCATCTTTTCTATGCCTTGAAAAAACCATTCAGGGAATAAAACATATCCGAATAAAATAGGAAGTGTTAATAAAAAAACAACGATTTCTTCACGAAAAGGTGGATAAAGAAAGATAATAATTAAAATAATAATAGTAGATAATATGCAAAAAAGCATCCTTACAGTTATTACGTTACTATAAATGAGGTCTAGTTGCCTTTTGTTATTTTTATTTATAGCCACATCCCTGGTAGCAGTTATTCTAAAACTATAATCTGTTAAAGCAGTAAAATAATTAATTAATGAGATGGCTAAAACTATTATACCATAATTAGATTTTCCTAATACTCTTAAAACATATGGTAAAGTTATTAATGGTAATAATAATCCTACTACACGTAAAAGAGATAGTGATACAAAGTTTTCAGTCAATGTCCTTACATCTTTATTTTTTGAAAGTTTTTTTAGTTTATTTAAAATTTTCATTATCACTTTAAATAATTAAAGAATAATTCGTTTCTGTATTTCACTATTTTTTCATGCAAAATGGAAATATGTTATGTTTATTTATTGACCACAAATGCACACAAATTAAAGATATATGTTGATTAGTTGATTAGTTGAGGAGTTGATAAGTTTATAAGTTGAGCATTTTAGTAAGATATTAGTTGTAAATTAATTCATATACACACAAAAACTAAATCATCAGTGTTAATTTGTGTAAATCTGTGGATGAAATTATAGATATTAATGATTAGATATTTATTGACCACAAATGCACACAAATAATCACAAATAAAAAATTAAGGTTGATGAGTTGATAAGTTTATGAGTTGATGAGTTGATTAGTCACTTTGCAATAAAAAAAGCCATTTCCATAGTGGAATAAATTTTATTTCTATATTATTTTTCTTTTCCACATTTTCATAATCCCAAGTTATAATTGATAAATTTTTTACATTTAATTTTTCAGCAGATTTCATTAAAGATTTAACCTCTCTATCTTTTGTTTTTTCATTGTTTATATCATAAGAGACTTGCATTAGTTCACAAACTTCATTGTTTTCTTTAATTACAAAATCTACATCAATATTTTCAGAATCTTTGTAATAATAGAATTCTTTTTGCTGACGCTTCAGTTCAATTGCTACACGATTTTCCATAAATTTACCTAAATCCTTAGAAAATGTTAAACTCAAAGCCGAAGCCATTCCCGTATCATATAAATATACTTTTGAGGGGTACTTCAATTGTTCTTTGGGTTTGAATGAAAAACGATTTATATAAAAAAACAAATAAGCTTCTTCTAAATATGAAACATAATTTTGAATAGTATGTACAGAACCAATGTTGGAAATATTTTTTAATTTATTATATGAAAATTCACCAGCATAATTGGAAGCAAGCAATTTGGACATTGTGTAAAGGGTTTGTGTATATTTTACATTGTATCTCTTCACTATATCTTTTAAAATGATGCTATCAAATAAAACATTCAAATAATTTTTATAATCCATCTTATCTACTACTACCTCAGGATATCCACCAATTGTTTGATATTCACTCAGATAATTTAATATTTTGCCTTTTTCTGTCGTGCTTAGCTTTAGACTACTTATTTCTATATTATTTGCTTTCAAAAATTCATTAAAAGAAAATGTATAAATATTTATAGGGACGTATCTGCCTGTCAGATGAGTTGCCATTTCACTGCTCAATAATTTTGAATTTGAACCAGTTAAGAAAATATTATAACCTAATCTATGAAGCCTATTGACAAATAATTCCCAGTTTGCAAGATTCTGTATTTCATCAAATAATAAAAACTTAACATCACCGTATACTTCATGAATTGACTTGATTAACTCGTCATTATCAACACGTAATAAACGTTCATCATCAAAGTTTACATAACCAAAATTGGTATCTTTCAGAATTTCTATAGCAAAAACAGATTTCCCTGCACGTCTTGGTCCAGTGATAATTTTAATAAGATTATTAGTTAGATTATTTTTAGCTTTTTTTAAACTATCACGTGGTATATAAGTATTAGATAAGTAGCTATCTCTTTCAAATTTTTGGTCTTGTATTATTTCTCTTAACATATTTTTAAGCAATATTTATAATGAAGTGCACAATTTTATAATTTTTTATGCAGTTCACTGCTTTAATTGCACAAAATTAGACATTTTTTTAAAAGAGAATTTTATTAATACTATTGATAAGTGGTGAAGTTGAGGAGTTGATAAGTTGAGCATTTTAGTAAGATATTAGTTGTCAATTAATTCATATATATACACAAAAACTAAAACATACATGTTAATTTGTGTAAATCTGTGGATGAAATTATACTGACTTTTTTTTACAGCTTCGCTTTTGTAAGTTACATTCTACATAAAGAATATACTTACATTTATAGTGAAATAAATTACGTGTGCAAAAGTATAAAAATTTTAAACATTATAAACAAAATATTTATAAAAAATTTCAATTAGTTTGTAAAATATTGATATTATTTTAATTATTTAATTTTTTTAATTGATATTTTGAGATATTTATTATAAATTCGACACTCAATGATTTTATTTGTACAACAACACGATTTTTATTATTAGTTTCTATTAAAATTCCAGTAAGTCCTTTAAATGGTCCATTTATGATTTCTACAAAATCTCCAATGTGATATTGTATATCATTATTTTTTTGGATTAGGTCATCATCCCATTGATTAGCAATGATCTTGAGATTTTTTATTTCTTCATCTCTCACAATAGCAGGCTTACCAAATTCTTTTAAAACGCCTTTAACCAAAGGATAATTATAAATATTATATAATTCTTTAGTATTTGTTTTTATGAAAACCATACAATTAATTAGTGGAAGCTGAATTTTTTTCTTTCTATCGCTCTACTGCCTTATAGTGCTATACATTGGTAGATAAACTTCGTATCCATCAGTTTTTAATTGTTGATAAAGTTTCTTTTCGCAGCGATATTTAGTAAGTAAAACCATCCACTGTCTTTGCTCTTGCATATATATCAAATAAAATGAATAGCAAAAATATAAAAAAAATAAGTTATCTCAAATATTTTTTTCTGTGATTTATTATACCTCATTTCAATTAAAATCTTTAATTTTGCAAAAATTTTTATTAATTATTAAACTCAAATATTATGGCAAAGATTAGAAATTTAAAGAAAAACTTAAGGTATTGGGAAGATTTTTTTGTAGCTAATGCTTATTTCACAACATTAGTCATAAAAGATGAAAACAAAGCAGAGGAGGTAAATAAGCTAACAGAAGAATTGCAAAATAAAATTAATGAAGTCAGAAAAATTATCACTAATCCATCTCATAGATATAAAAGATTACCCAAGGCTACTGCTAATGTAGAACGCAAAAAGCTAAACCACCAACATGCTAAACAGATTAATGAAGCTGTAGATAATTTTTTAAATATATATAACGAGCATTTCGATAAAGTAAATCAGATATTGGTAGATAATTTGCCAAAATAAAATCATGGGGCCTTCATTATTTCATGAAATCATATATGGACCTGTAAAAAGTCGAAGATTAGGCAATTCTCTTGGTATAAACATTATTCCTACAAACGAAAAGATATGTTCATTTGATTGCTTATATTGCGAATGTGGATGGACTCAAGAATTCACCTCAAATAATTTTATTGATAGTGAAACTTTTAAAAATATTTTAGAAAATCATTTAAAAAAATTACAAGATAATAACATAAATCTAGATTCTATAACATTTTCAGGTAATGGAGAATCCACATTGCATCCAGCATTTTTGTCAATAGTGAAACAAACTATTTCATTGAGAGATAGATATTTCTCTAATGCTAAAGTGACTGTATTAACTAATGGAAGTATGCTTCATTTATCTCAAGTGCGGGAAGCTTTATCAATAATAGATCAACCAATACTAAAATTAGATAGTGCTATACATCAAGAGTTTGAAATAATTAATCGACCAATGTATAAAATTAATATTCAAACTATAATTGAAAATTACACAAATTTATCTTTTCCAAATAAAATAATACAAACTTTATTACTACGTGGTGAATATAATGAGTCAAAAATAGATAATACTAGCGATGAATCTCTAAAGGCACTCATAGATGCTATCAATAAGATAAATCCTAAATTGTGGATGCTCTATGTAATAGATCGTCCTACGCCAGCAAATAATTTAGAAAAATTAACTTTTGCAGAAATAGAACAAATTAAAACTAAATTGCAAGACAAAGTAAATTGTGAAATTAATATCTACGCATAAATTAATTATTCTCTGCATAACCATAAATATAATGTTCCCAAAAAAAAATGAATTTCTATGAAACAAATGAAATATTTATGGGATTATGACATTAGAGTATTATTGGCTATGGAGCAAGCAATATCTGGGAAAAAGGAATTTCTTAATTTTTTATTAGAAAATGGTTATCCCGAATTAGCAGCATTTGCTAGTGCAATAAGGGCAGATGAAGAGGCATATCAGTGGTTATTAAAATACGGTTTTTTAGAATTATCTTTACTATCAGATGCTATTGATGGAGATAAAGATGCACTCGACTGGCTAAATCAACATAATTTACAAACATACATGATAATAGCATTGGCATGCCAAGGATCTAATGAAGCAAAAAATTATTTAGCCAAAAATAAATTAGACTTTTTTATACGATTCGCAGATACAGTAGCTGAAGAGCTAAAATATCAAAAAAGAGAACGAGGAGATTATCATAAATTCAAATAAAAATTATCTATTTAAGCTTTATATTAATATCTAAATTAATACTGGTTTATTCACGTGAATAACTATATTTCATAAGAGTATAAATTTGCTTTGATATATTTTTACTTAATTTACTTTTCTTTGTCAACTACACAAAGAAAAGTAACAAAAGAAAAGTCTCCGCTGGGGAAATGATTTGATAAAACTTGCGCAATCACCTCTGGGGGTTTACAAACTCGCAAGCTTTAGCTTGCTCAAA
>JAHDSP010000508.1 GCA_018432645.1 Bacteroidales bacterium
CACTCATCGATATCAATTCATTTATGTTCACAAGCGGTTGAGCAGGAACATTTACCACTACTGCATTTGCATAATCGTTGTCTATCCAATACTCATAAGCCACAATTTGAGGATTTGTATTGTCTTGTAAAGCTGATGTTTTGTAGAAGAAAGAACTTAAAACACTGCTATATTTTCCAGCATTATCAAACGAGCGAAAATTGAAAATATTGATACCTTCAGCAAGCCCTGTTGTAAGAATATTTTGACTTACCAATAATTGCGGTGCAGATGTAACTATGGTAGTAGTTTTATTTGCAAAATCATCATTGAACCAATACTCATAACCCACTATGTGAGATTGAGCATAAGAACAAGTAATTCCTGCAAATAAGATAATTATTGCATATAATTTTTTCATGCTTAGTCGTTTTGAGCTTCAACTTGTATTTGTATTTGTAAATCGCCGTTAGCATCCGTTGTAGGAGCTATGTTTTTTAGCTGTATGTGAGGATTAAGCGGTACTGCTCCTTCTTTGTAAGGAAAGAGGCCGCCATAAATACCTACTTCTGTCCCATCAGTTCCAAGGTAGGATGCCGGTGATTGCAAATGGTAATCGTGTGCGTAATTAAAAGCATTTCCCGTTTGGTTTACAAAAATATCTGCTTGAGCAACCCCTACATAATTACCTATCGCTGTTGGACTAGTTCCGTATGCTGGGGTATCATCTACAATTAAGTTGTTAGTGTATGTATTACCTACTCCATTAGACAGACCTGTTCCAATAAAAATGTTATTGTTAATTTGAGAGTTAGATATGTCGTGTAAAGCATAAGCAGGTCCAAATAAAATAATATTATTAGTTATCAGACAACCACTATTATACGCAACATTTCCTTGTACAATACTATTCGATAAAATTACATTTTGTGCATTATCAAGATAAACCGCACCAACAAAAACATTTCCAATTAAAGATAAATTAGTGCTAGGTGTCGACATATTTCCTCGTACTCTAAAAAGTCCATTTATTTTACAACGTTTAATGGTAACATAGTTTACTGAGTGATTGTTTGTAATTTCAAACCCTCCTGTTATTTCAACACCTTCTATGTAAAATTGATCGGCATTTTCTGATAATAAAACATTACCGTTAATAAATGTTTTTCCGGTCGCCAATGTTGAATCTACATAATGGCCTGCTCCAAAAATCATAAGTTGTTTGTCAAATGCAGCAGGTGGAGCAAAGGTGTGTCCCGAAAGATAAAGTGTATCTCCATTCTGAGAAGCCGTGTAAGCATCCACAAGAGCCGTATTTCCTTTAAATATTTGAACTCCTGTTGATGAATGTAATGCAATGGTTTGTGCATTCAATGTCATTGTTGCTATTGCAATAATCAATGAAAGTAGTGTTTGTTTTTTCATAATTTTGATGTTTTAATGTTGTACAAATTTTCTTTTTTTAATGTTTGCTAACGGATGGCAATATGAAAAGTTGGGCATTTTGAAACTCTAACCTTTCAATTTACTCCGCTGTTTATTTAATGTTAAAATATTCATATTTACCACTTTCTACCCAATGTTTTATATTGCGTTTTGTGTGACGTTTTCTCTTTTTCAATGTTATTATTCAAATATTTATCATATCACAGATAATATTAGCCCACTTAAATTTGCAGTCATATGAACAATAAATGCATAATTGAAATTGTTATATTTTTCTTGAAAATATCCTGCAATCATTCCTATAAACATTCCAAATATTACAATTTGAAGTGCAAAATTGAAACTCGCACCAGTTCCAATCAAAGCAAAATGCATTAGTCCAAATAAGATACCACTTATTATTACAGGGAGACTTAATCTTGATTTAAATAGATTTATCCCATAGGATTTAATGGGATTTAACATGTTCTGCAAAAATCCCCGGAATAGTAACTCTTCACCCAAACTTGCAAGAACAACAATAAAAAATAATCGTTGTACTATTGACATTGAAACTGCAACTGGATTCACTTCATTCCTCAATACGATAGGAACTAATTGACTGATTATTGATAACAAAACTGTTAATCCAATTGGGAAAATAAGTTGCTGTAATTTTACTTTCCCAAAATTAAATTCAATAATTCGTTTTTTGGAAAATATAATAATTAATAAAATAGAAATAATTAAAATCCCTATTTGACTACCAACGCCATTTGGTATAGAATCAATAATAGATTTTATAGATATTTCAAAGCCACTTGACAATACTAATACTATAAAAGTGATAAAAATTCCTAAAAATATTTTAAATGTTTTATTCATAATATTTTTTTATTTTTTTTCTTGAATTCAGGTTTTTCTTTTTAATGCCACACAACGTTTGATGATATGGTGTCGTGCGGGATTACGAGGCTATTTCTTATCAGTTTACACCAACTCTTTTTACGAGCAACAAACGCTCCAAAACCGCCGAAACCCGCATGCACTATACCGCATGATAGCAAATGTTAATTCTTTATTAGTTTTATAGTTGCCTTTTTATTTTCTGAATTTATCATCAAAAAATAGATGCCAGACTGAACATTTAAATTCAGTTCAAACATTTTGGTGTTTTTGTAGGTTGTTTGTCTAATTAATTTACCATTAACATCAATAATACTAACAA
>JAHDSP010000286.1 GCA_018432645.1 Bacteroidales bacterium
AAATTCATATATACCCCATTAGGTCAGATAAAAACATCCATAGATCCAGAAGGTAATGCAACACATTATAACTACGATATGCTAGGCAGATTGATAGAGCGAGAACATCCTGATGCAGGTATTACTCAATATCAGTATGATTTAGCTGGTAATATCTTGAAAAAGATAAGTGAAAACTCTGATATAGAATATAAATATGGAGAAGGTAGGCTATCACATATACATTATCCTGGCAATGATGAGATGGATGTATATTATGAGTATGGAGCAGCAGGCAGTGGCAATGAGAGTGGAAGGCTAATAAAACAGCAAGATGCCTCGGGAGTGCAGACATTCTGGTATGGTAATATGGGAGAGCTGATTGGAAACATACACACTTATGTAGTGCCAGGTGGCGAACCATATACTTTTGAGATGCGTTGGAATTATGATAGCTGGAATAGATTAATAAATATACAATATCCCGATGGAGAACTCGTTAATTATAGATATGATAATGGTGGTAAATTAATGCATATGTATGGTGAAAAACTAGGGGAGCAATATAATTATATTAGAGAAATCATTTATGACAAATTTGATAGTCGTACATATATACGCTATGGTAATGGAACATATAGTGAATATTACTATGACCCATTAAATCGCAGATTAAAAAATCTAAAAAGCTATGACGCAAATGGGCATAAAATGCATGATATAGCTTATGGCTATGATGGAGTAGGTAATATATTACATCAATCTAATAATGGAGAATATGTAAATAATGGAGCTGGTGGACCTTATAATTATCATTATGAATATGATGATCTGTATAGACTAATACAATCAGAAGGCTATTTCGCATCTAATCATAATGGTAGCATGTATTACAATTTGAATATGAGCTACAGCCCATCTGGTAATATAACAAATAAACATCTATATGGTCAAACTTTAATAAATGGTGGAGTGAATAATATATACTATAACAGAGACTACCACTATAATGGTAGACCTCATCAAGTAACTAAGGCAGGTGAAAATGAATATGAATGGGATCGTAATGGTAATATGATATTTAGAAATACCCCGCAGGGCAAAAGGTATCAATGCTGGGATAATGAGGATAGGCTAGTAGCAGTGCATGATGAGGGAGATATGCCACAGATATCTGCATATCTATATGATGGAGGTGGCGAGAGAGTATGGAAGCTCACAGGTGGAGTGATACAAAACTACATGAGTGGCCAGCAAATATATAGCAGTGGGCACCTAGACAAGACACTCTATGCTAGTCCATATATGGTGATGACAGATAAGGAATACACCAAGCACTACTATATAGAGGGTGAACGTATATGCTCTAAGATAGGTAGTGGTTTCCAGGGGGCACATACTCCACCTACAAGCCACCCAATAGACTTCATCGATGGTAGTGCACATATATGTTCTATACAGCTACGCGAAATGGTAAATAGAAATGTACAGTGTGCTAGGTATAATGGAGGTATAGATATAAATCCAGATCTACCTCCCGCACACAATGATGGAAATGAATATGAAAAGCTGCAATATTTCTACCACTCCGACCATCTCGGCTCCGCCTCCTTCGTAACTAATGCAGAAGGTGCAGTAATGCAACATTTGCAATACCTCCCCTATGGCGAGCTCTTTGTCTCCCAGCGAAACGCTGATGAGTTTGATAGCCGCTACAAATTCACCGCCAAGGAGCTGGACAATGAAACCAGCTATACGTATTTCGGGGCGAGGTACTACGATGCGGATTTAAGCAGCTGGTTATCAGTTGATCCTTTATCGGATAAATATCCATCGCTATCGCCGTATTGCTATAGTGCGGATAATCCGGTGGTGCTGATGGATCCGAATGGTTTATGGATAGATGATTATTATTTTAACACAGAAACAAAACAGATTAGCGTGATAAAAACAAATGATAATTTTGATAGATTAATAATGAATGGAGAGTATAAAGGAACTTATAATAAGGGGTATCTTAGTAATGTGGCTAATTCATGTAATTTATTTGGATATTCATTTAATGAATTAGAAATAAAGTATGCTAAAAATGTTGATCAAAGTAAAATATCATATTATACAAGATCTATAATAGTAGACGCTATGAATAAATCAAAAAACTTTTCTATACTAATAACTAGTGGTACAAGGACACCAGAAGATCAAGCAAGAATAATGAAATATTACGTTGATTTAACGGGAATGGAAAAACAGAAAAAATTATATGGTCCAAGTGGAGATAAAGTATTAGATTATTACCCTGATCAAAAAGCTATGACAGATGAAATATATAGATTAGGTCCATCTAAAGTATCTAAACATTGTGGTGATCCTAATGAAATAAATGTTTTAGACATTTCACCCATAAATGGGGGAATAAAAAATCCTAAAGGAATGTCAGAAGCATTAGAAAACGATACTAGAGTTAATCGTGTATTAACACCTTATAATTCTAATGATAAAGCAATACATATAGAAA
>JAHDSP010000197.1 GCA_018432645.1 Bacteroidales bacterium
AAATTCATATAATGACATTGTTCATTATTGCTAAGATTTCTTTTAGATTGAGCTGAAAGCAATATGACAAAGCAAACAAATAGTATTGAAATTAATATTTTTTTCATTGAAAAATGGTTTTATTCTTGCAAAGATAAAAAAATTTTTTATTTATTTACAAGGTCCTTTAGTGAAATGAGTGATACCATGGCTTGCAGCAATGCACTCATTAGAATATGTAACTCCATCACAACCACAAACGGGATCATAATTTTGTGGACAAATACCAGAATGCGTTTTTTCTAATCTACTGTCATAACAATTATCTTTACTACAACTAATAAATAATGCAAATGTTATTAAAATAATTGAAATTGAATGTTTTAGCATAGCAATTTATTTAATAAAACGATATCAATTTATTAATTATTATAATTTTTATTTTCTATATTTATTTTTTTGTTATAAAAATAAAAAAGCAGAGGCACCTCACATGATACCTCTACTAAATATTAAGGAAAATAGACAATTAAAATAATTGATTTACAAAGTCCCAATTTAATATATGCCAGAAATCTTTCACATAGTCTGGACGTCTATTTTGTTTGTCTAAATAATAAGCATGCTCCCATACATCGATGGTTAAAATTGGCGTTAATCCATTTTTTATAGGATTATCTGCATTAGATGTCTGATTGATGTGTAGTTTGCCAAATTCATCTTTGCAAAGCCATGCCCATCCAGAGCCGAAAAGTGTAACTGCTGCATTAGAAAATTGTTCTTTGAAATTATCTAAACTACCGAATTGATCTTCTATAGCTTTTAATAATTTATCAGACGGTTTAGTAGTGTCGGGTTTATTTAAACAATTCCAGTAGAAAGTATGATTCCACACTTGTGCTCCATTATTAAAAATTCCTCCCGTAGCTTTTTTGATAACTTCTTCTAATGGCATATTTTCAAATTCTGTACCTGCAGATAATTTGTTAAAATTATCTACATATGCTTGATGATGTTTCCCATAATGG
>JAHDSP010000009.1 GCA_018432645.1 Bacteroidales bacterium
AATTCTAAAATTTTTTTACAAATATAAAAAAATTTTTAATTATTCATCCAATATAAATTTATAAATAAATATTAGTTAATATATCTCAATCCCTTTCTATGAAACTCATTGTCAATCCATATTCATTCTCTCTACAATTTCTTGATCTGTCATATATAATGATTCTATCGAAAAAATGGCTTGTTTGCCTAATGAATGATCTTTATATTTCGATATAATAATCCTATATTGTTTTTCAGCATTTTCTTTATCATTTAGGAAATTTTCGTAAATAAAACCTTTGAAATATATTGCATATGGTACTAATTTATGATTTGGATATTTATTTATTAATAAATCTAGGTTATTTATAGCTTCTTCGTATTGTTGTGTGTTTACAGCTGTTTCTGCTGCTTTATATATAAAATGTGGTGATAGTGTATCTTTCTCATATTTATTTACGTAATCTACATATAAATTATGTAATTCTTTTATTTTTAATGGATTAGGATTAGGGAAGCTTTCATTTATTTCTGATTCTAATTCATTAATTTTTTCTATCATTTTATTTTTGTTTGTTGTACATTGAATTGTTAATATTGCTATAGCTATTATTAAAATAATGGAAACTTGTTTACTCATATTCTATTTTTGTTTTATCTTTTTCTTTGGGAAAATCATGGGATAATCAATGCTAATATCACCACTGTAAATATTTTCTAATTTCTTTTTTAAAAATACTTTTCTAATCATTGGTACTTTGTCAGTAAATAAAATACCATCTAGATGATCATACTCATGTTGTATTATTCTAGCTATTATAGTAGAATATGTCTCTGTATGCTCTTGCCAGTTTTCATCGAAATATTGTATTGTTATTGTTTCTGGACGTGAAATATCTTCATATATACCAGGAATGCTTAAACACCCTTCTGGCATGTAGACCATGTTTTCGGACATTTCTATTATTTGAGGATTAATAAATGTTTTAGTGAATTCTTTAGTTTCAGGGTATTTACTGGCATAATATGTAGCATCGACTATAAAAAGTCTAATAGATTTATTCACTTGGGGTGCTGCTAATCCTACACCTTCACTTTTTTTTAAAGTTTCTTTCATATCTAGAATTAATTGCTGTAAATCTGGATAATCTTTTTCTACTATGTCAGCTTTTTTTCTTAATGTAGGATGATTATATGCTAATATTGGTAAAATCATAATTCTGAAATTTTTAAATAATCTTGTAATATGATAGCTGCACTTACCTTATCTATATTGCTCTTTAGCTGTCTTTGTTTTTTTTTAGCTCCTGCATCTATCATCACTTTTACTGCTTTTTTTGATGAATAACTTTCATCTATACGAACTATTTTAATATTATTTAAATTTTTTTCTAATTTTTTTATAAATCCTTTTATTTCATTTTCTATTGGTGCTATATCACCATTATCACGCAAGGGCTCACCTATTACTATGGTTTCTACTTCATTTTTTGTACAATAATCAATAATAAAATCTAATAATTCTTGTTTATGAACCGTAGTTAATGGGTATGCAATGATCTGCATAGGATCAGTAATGGCGATTCCACATCTTTTAGCTCCATAATCTATAGAAATTATTCTACTCATTTTGCAATAATTATGCAAATTTAATAATTTTTTTTGTAATTTTCAGTTAAAGTAATATGTATCAGTTAAGTAGTTTTTTATTATTAATAAATACAATCATATTTTGTAATATTTAATATTTTATTTAATTTTGCAAGTCATGGCAAAGAATAGAATAATATTTGATCCAGAAGATTTAATATTTATTTATGATAAAGAAATAAAAAAACTTAGTAGAGGGAAAATTTTATTATTAATATTTATTTCTATAACATTAGCTGTAGTATTTAGTTATAGCTTTATTAATATTTATGGTAGTCCTAGAAGTAGGAGTTATAATAAACGAATACAAGAATATTATTGGCAATTGGCTTTAGAAAATAGAAAATTAGAACAATTACAGAAAGAGTATACTGAATATGCACAGATAAATAATAACATTTATAGAAATATATTTGGAATGAATCCACTGATAATAAATGCTAATGATACAAATAATTTCTTAAATATAAACTATGAGCTGCTTTCATATCCTGCACTAGCAAAACAAGTTTATGAGCAATCTTATGAAGCTTTAGAAATTACAAAAATCTACAATGCTTCCTATGATACTATTTTAAGATTATCTCAACAAAAAGATTTGCTGATGCGTGCTATGCCTATTATTATGCCTGTAGACAGACGTAGAATATCTATTCGTTCTGGCTTCGGATGGAGAATAGATCCTTTCACTGGAGGTTATCGCTTTCATCAAGGTTTAGATTTAGCAGGTAGAATCGGTACACCTATTTATGCTACTGCAGATGGATTAGTGCTAGATCCTTATGCTAAGTCTTCTATGAGTGGATACGGTAATGTAGTTGTTATCAATCATGGTTTTGGATATCAAACATTATATGCTCACCTTAGCAAAATTCTTGTAAAACCTGGTGAAAAGGTAAAACGTGGTCAAATAATCGGACATATGGGAAGCACTGGACGTAGCAAAGGACCTCATTTGCATTATGAAATACATTATAAAGGTACACCTGTTAATCCTATTAATTATCTATATTTCAGTCTCCCTCCTGACGAATATCAAGAAATTATCAATGAAGCAGAAAAAAATAAAGATGCT
>JAHDSP010000343.1 GCA_018432645.1 Bacteroidales bacterium
AAATAATCACGCTTATGATCCTTGGGTAGAGCGAGGTATTCTTTAGAATTTTCTAGTAATTTTTTCATAATAAAAATTTTTTGATAAAAATAATAAAAAATATTTATATAATAAAAATTGTTAAGTATAACATATTTTGTGTTTCCTTATACCTTGCGCACACATTGATAAAACTTTGTTTCAACCAATATTCATATTCATCAAGTCTATCTCGACATATCACGATTCACCATAACGTAACCTGTATCTTATACAGTTTTTGAAAAAAATAGATTCATAAGTATCTAACTTAATTTATTTTGTGAAGAGACTCTCTTTAACTTTACTCAGAATATACCTTATATAATTAAAAAATTATTTAGTAGTTTATTTTTGTAAAAATTTTAATTTTGTACAAAAAATGCATCGAAATGAATGAAATAGAAAAATTAATAAAAATTAGTTATGAAATCAGAAAAGATGTTATTAATATGCTTGCTAAAGCTGGTAGTGGACATCTAGGTGGATCACTAGGAATGGCTGACATTTTTACCGTATTATATTTTAATGAATTAAAGCATGACCCATTGCAACCAAATTGGGAGCAACGCGATAGAGTGATAGTCTCTAATGGACATATAGCCCCAGTGTGGTATGCTACTTTATCTAATGCTGGATATTTCAGCAAAAAAGAATTATTTACATTACGTCAATTTGGTAGTAGGCTACAAGGCCATCCTAGTAGATTAAATGGATTACCAGGCATTGAATCTTCAAGTGGTTCACTGGGGCAAGGGCTTTCTGTAGCGGTAGGTATGGCATTAGCAGCAAAATTTTTTCAGAATAATTATCGTATTTTTTGTTTGATGGGAGATGGAGAGCTGCAAGAAGGTAATGTATGGGAAGCATTCATGTCTGCTGGACATTATAAGCTAGATAATCTATTAGCAATAGTAGATAGAAATAGATTGCAAATCGATGGCAATACTGAGGGAGTAATGTCTCTAGAACCTCTGAAAAATAAAATTATCGCCTTCAATTGGAATGTTTTAGAATGTGATGGGAATAATATCAAAGATATTTTACGTTGTTTTAAATCTGTTAGTTGGTCACAAAAGCCTACTTGTGTAATTGCTAATACTGTTATGGGCAAAGGCGTCAAATCAATCGAAAACAATCATTTATGGCATGGCAAAGCTCCTAATAACGAAGAAGCTTTTAATTTTTTATTTGAATTAAAAGATTATTATACAAATTTTTTGGTTAATAATTAATTAATATTTTGTTAACTGGTTATTATTAACTTATTTTGCAAAAAATTAAAAATTAAACATTTATGAATTGGGAACATTTGAGTGTTAATATAGACGAA
The DNA here is from genome assembly GCA_018432645.1 of Bacteroidales bacterium. Lineage (GTDB taxonomy): Bacteria > Bacteroidota > Bacteroidia > Bacteroidales > DTU049 > DTU049. The sequence goes on from JAHDSP010000343.1 coordinate 1,352, forward strand.
ATAATAAAAAACAATGTTGTAACTAATGATATTGCTCGTGAATTAATTAGTTTTATAGACTTAACAACATTAGAAGGTACAGATAATAATAATGTCGTCAAACAATTGATAGAGCAAGCTAAAGATAGCTATAATAAAACTAATGGTAAAGGAGTAGCTGCCGTATGCGTGTATCCTAATTTTGCTGGTTTTGCTTCTAATGAACTTAAAAACACCAATATTAGATTGGCTTGTGTAGCTGGTGCCTTCCCTAGTGGACAATCTCCACTACATATAAGAATCGCCGAAGTAGAGCATGCTGTAGCTCATGGTGCACAAGAAATAGATATGGTCATTTCTAGAGGTGCCGCATTATCTGGTAATCTGGATTTTGTAAAACATGAAATAGTTTTGCATAAAAATGCATGTGGCGATGCACATCTGAAAGTAATATTGGAAACTGGAGAATTGAAAGATCCAGATCTTATATATAATGTAAGCATGGTAGCAATGGAAAATGGTGCTGATTTTATTAAAACATCTACAGGTAAAATATCTCCTGCTGCTACTTTAGAATCTGCTTTTGTAATGTGTTACGCTATCAGAGAATATTATGCTCTCACGGGTAAAAAAATTGGCTTTAAGCCTGCTGGGGGCATTAGAGAACCACAAGAAGCTTATAATTATTATTTAATTGTAAAAAATATTTTAGGAATAGATTGGCTAAATCCTAATCTATTTCGCATAGGAGCTAGTAAATTATTAACAAATTTATATAATATTTTAGCAATATGAATGCCGATAAATTAATCAAAGACCTTAATGGCCTGGGTATAATACCTAGTAAAGTACATCACAATTTATCTTATGAAGAATTATTCAAATATGAAACCAGCCCAGAGCTGAAAGATTATGCAAAAGTTTTTGTAACTAAATCTGGCGCTGTGGCTGTAGATACTGGAATATTTACGGGACGTTCACCTAAAGACAAATACGTAGTCTATGACGATACTACTAAGGATACAGTATGGTGGAAAAATGAAATGAATAAAAATAGTGATAATAAACCTATGTCTACTGAGGTTTGGATAGACCTGAAACAACAAGTTACAGAGTATTTGAATGGTAAAGAACTTTTTGTAATGGATGCCTTTGTGGGAGCATCAGAAAAAAATAGATTACCTATAAGAGTCATCACCGATATAGCATGGGCTACACATTTTGTAAAAAATATGTTTATTGTACCTACAGAAAAAGAATTAGAAAATTTCTCACCTGAGTTTGTAATGCTTCATGCACCTAGAGTTACTAATAAAAGATGGCAAGAGCATAAATTAAATAGTGATGTTTTTGTAACTTTTAATTACACAGAAAATATGGCTCTGGTCGGTGGTACATGGTATGGTGGCGAGATAAAAAAAGGATTTTTCTCTGTGATGAATTATCTTTTACCCCTGAAAAATATAGCTTCTATGCATTGTTCTGCTAATATGGGCAAAAACGGAGACACTGCAATATTTTTTGGGTTATCTGGAACAGGTAAAACTACCTTATCAGCTGATCCCGAGAGATTCCTTATTGGTGATGATGAACATGGTTGGGACGATGATGGAGTTTTTAATTTCGAGGGTGGTTGCTACGCTAAATGTATTAATCTCGATCCTAAAAAAGAACCGCAGATTTATAATGCAATTCGTAGAAATACAATTTTAGAAAATGTAGTTTATGATCCTCAAACTGGTGAGATAGATTATTCGGATGCTTCTAAGACTGAAAATACGAGAGCTTCTTATCCTCTCTCACACATACCTAATGCAGTAATACCTTCTGTAGGACCACATCCACAAAACATAATTTTTTTAACAGCTGATGCCTTTGGTGTACTGCCTCCAGTAGCAGTATTGAGTCCAGATGAAGCAAAGTATTATTTCATAAGTGGTTATACAGCTAAATTAGCCGGTACAGAGCGTGGTATCATTGAGCCTGTGCCTACATTTTCTGCTGCCTTTGGTGCTGCTTTTCTTACTTTGCCACCTATTGTTTATGCTAGATTATTAGCAGAAAAAATGCAAAAACATAATGCTCATGCTTATTTAGTGAATACAGGATGGATAGGTGGACCATACGGTGTGGGTAAACGAATTGACATTGATGTTTCTAGAAAAATTATTCATGCTATTTTAGATGGTTCTATATTGAAAACACAATATCAAACTATGCCTTTCTTTAATCTTAAATTACCTCAACATCTCGAAGGTATTAATGATGATATTTTGAATCCACGAAATACATGGGAAGATAAATCTGCTTATGATAATCAAGCTCAGAAGTTAGCACAATCTTTTGTTGAAAATTTTAAAAGATTTGCTGCAGATGCAGAAACTAGTAGATTAGTAAATTTCGGACCTAAATTATAAAATTATAGATTCAAATATTCTAATGAATATTTTATAAATTCATCTATATTATCTACTTGTACCCAATGTCCTGCATTAGATACAGTTTGGATATATGCATTCGGGAAATAATTATTTATTTTTTCATAATGCTGTGGTAGAATATGATTACTTTTTTCGCCTCGTAATAAAAGTACTGGTTTAATAAATTTTTTATGTAAAGTAGGAAAGTCTGCTAATAGATTTATATTATTTATTAAAGCTTCTAAATTGATTTTCCATTCATATTTTCTTTGTCTATTTAATTTTATATTTTTCAATACTAAATCCACCTCTCCGAAATTTGGTACTTTATTTTTTATGAAGTTTTTGATTTCATCACGACTTTTAAATTCATTCATTGGAATAGATGCCAAAATATTTAGTAATTTATAATTCGCATCAGTAATGTACCTATCTGGCGCAATATCAATTATAATTAACTTATTTACAATATTTGGATGATTAAGTGCAATTAGCATTGCTAATTTACCACCCATGCTATGACCTATTATAGATATTTGCTCGAGATGTAAATAATTAAGTAACCGTAGGATATCATCAGCCATATCCCCATAAGGCATAGAATCATTATGAAAAGAATTACCGTGATTTCTTAAATCTGGTATTAATACATTATAATATTCTGCAAAAATTTGTCCTTGTGGCAACCAATTATCTGCACAACCTAATAATCCATGTAGGATCAATAAATATTTATTACTATTATTTTTTGCTTTGATATATTTATAACTAAGCAAAAGACAATCGTTGATTTCTAAAGAATTTGGCATTTTTCTAATTTAAATAATCAACTGATTTAAATGAAAATCAATAACCGAGTTCATTTAAATACATTTGAATTGTATTTTCAAGTCCGAAATAGAGAGCATCACTAATGAGAGCGTGCCCTATACTAACTTCAAGCAAATTAGGTACATTTTGTGAAAAAAATTTCAAATTTTCCAGATTTAGATCATGGCCAGCATTGATACCAAGCCCTACTTCTACAGCTGCATTTGCAGCATTGATAAAGGGCTTAATAGCCTCATCACTATCCACATCATAATACTTAGCATATGGTTCAGTATAAAGCTCTATTCTATCAGTACCTGTTTTAGCAGCATTTTTAATGTTATCAATATCAGTTTCTATAAAAATAGAAGTTCTGATACCTAACTTTTTCAAATCATAGATGACTTTTGAGAGAAAATCGAAATATTTAAAAGTATCCCATCCAGCATTACTAGTGAGTGCATCAGGAGGATCTGGTACCAGTGTTACCTGAGTTGGCTTCACATCTTTTACTAAATTAAGAAATCTATCATTAGGGTATCCTTCAATATTGAACTCAATGGATATATTTTGCTTGATAGCATATACATCACTATATTTGATGTGTCGTTCATCTGGCCTAGGATGTACAGTTAGACCATGAGCGCCGAAGCGTTGTACATTGATAGCAGCTAGAGTAACGTCTGGTATATTACCACCACGAGCATTACGAATTGTAGCTATTTTATTAATATTAACACTTAATTTAGTCATAAAAGTAATTTTTTACAAAATTACAAGTATAAACTGAAAATAAAAAATAAGGGCATAATATTAACGAAATTAAGAAATAATAGTTTAAGGACAAATTTCAACATAAATAGTTATGATGGACCATCGCCACTATCATTAAAAAGATTTACAGTTATAAAACTGCTATTAATTATCCAACCAGATGGTATAGACCAATTATATATAAAACTTTCGTCTTTAACACTATATACTGCATTATTATTTTCTGTATATGAGCTAACGCTTATATTATCAAACCAAACATAAAAAGTTTTGGAATCATTATATCCACAAGAAGGTTCAATGTAAAATAAGATATTTGATTTATATCTAATAGGAAAGATTAATATATAAAAAGTGAAAATGCTTAGGGAAGGGTAAATGATAAGTATCATATTTTTGTTATACTTTACAGTATGTTATTCATACATTTGGTTAACTATCTCCCTGTACTTGTCCCACGCCCATCTGTCGTGCGATGACAAGTTAAGCAGTCTTCCAATGTCAGGTTCTATCAACTCTTTTAAATACTTATTTATTATTACGAACCACATTAGGTAACTCTGTAAGTACTTCGTAGCCACACCGTGAAATCTACTCAACCAAGTTTTAAAATCACTTATTTTGCTCTCTACTATCTTTACACTATACATCCCTCGTTTAATTTGTTTTTTGTTAACTATTACCTTTTTACTTTGCAAACTTTTAACTCCTTTTCTGAACTCTTTCTTTGGCTTTACACATATCAGATTATTCTTTGATATTCTATTCTTGAGCTCTTCTCTCAATTGTTCATTTTTTACTTTTTTCTCTCCTACTTGTTTAAAAAGTAAATTACCTTCTCTGTCTGTTACGACTAATACCGCTACTTTGGGATGTTTTTTCTTTTTAGCTCTCAGATATTCTTCTTTACTTTTAAATTTCCTGCCTTTTTCTGAATAGTTCATTAGCAGTTCATCTGCTTCTACAATACCAGAGAAGCTTATACCACCTTCT
>JAHDSP010000560.1 GCA_018432645.1 Bacteroidales bacterium
CATTATTATCGTTTATTAGAATATATAGAACCTGATGTTGTCCATATAATGATTAATGGGCAAATAGTGAAAACTGGCGATAAACATTTAGCTGTAGAAGTAGAAGAAACAGGATATGATATTTATCGATAAATTTATTTATTATGAAAAATGAACTATTAGAACAAATAAAGGAAATAGCACCAAAACTTTTGAACTTAGAAGCACTATGGACACAAAGAAATCAACACTACCATACTTTTCTTAGTTTAGGGTTTCCAAATAATAAAATTGAACAATGGAGACAAACCCCTATCGATGAAGTGATGAATAAAGATTTTCATTATGTTATCAACAATTCACCTATTCAAATAGAAAAAATACAAAAATATTTGACCTGTACTATTGAAAATTTTGAAAAATATTTGTTTTTAATACATAATGGCTCATATATTTATACGGATCAACCCATCTATCATGATGAAGAAACTGGTATTCTAGCAGGTAGTCTGAGACATGCTTATGTATTATTTCCTGAAATTTTTAATAAATATTTTGATACTATAGCAGATCCTACTTATAACGGTTTTGTAGCACTCAATATGTCATTAGCTTCTAGTGGTTTTTTTCTTTATATACCTGCTGGTGTAAAGGTAAATATTCCTATTCAGTTGATTAATTATTCCGATGGTGATGACAACCCATTCATGCAATCTCGTAATATTATAATTATCGATGATGACGCCGAGGTAACTTTTTTGCAATGTGATGATACGTATCAAGCAAATGATAATAGCTTTTCTAATATATTAACTGAATTTTATTTGGGTAAAAATGCAAAATTATATCATTATAAATTACAAAATAAAAGTAATTATTCTTCATTAATAAACACAATGTTTTTTAAATTGAAAGAATCTTCTTTCATGCATTCATTGACACTAACATATAATGGAGGTTTTATTAGAAATGAAAGTATAATAGATATGGATGAGCTTGGGGCAGAAGCTAAAATGTATGGACTTGGGTTAATAGATCGTACACAAATCATAGAAAACTTAGGCTTTATTCATCATAATGCTGAAAATTGTAATTCTTATCAGGCTTTTAAAAATATTATTGATGAGAAAGGAAGAGGACTATTCAATGGCCATATTACAGTGATGCCAGGAGCACAAAAAACTAATGCATATCAAATAGCACGTAATATCCTTCTGACGTCAGAAGCAAGAGTTTTTGTGAAACCATTCTTAGAAATTTATGCTGATGATGTGAAGTGTAGCCATGGATCTAGCATTGGA
>JAHDSP010000350.1 GCA_018432645.1 Bacteroidales bacterium
AATTAGATTTATATTTAATAAAATCATTCATTGGTCCCTTATTAGTTACATTTTTTATTGCAATTTTCGTTTTGTTAATGCAATTTTTATGGACGTATATAGATGAATTAGCAGGGAAAGGCTTATCAACGGGTGTAATTTTGCAGCTAATTTATTATGCATCAGCTACTTTTGTACCTATGGCTTTGCCATTAGCAATTTTACTTTCATCTCTGATGACTTATGGTAATTTAGGTGAAAATTACGAGCTGATAGCAGCTAAAGCATCAGGTATATCACTATGGCAACTGATGAAGCCATTGTTCATAATAGCTATTATTTTGACAGGAGTTACATTTTATTTTTCTAATAATATTTTACCTAAAGCTAATCTGAAGATGATGTCATTATTACGAGATGTTAGGCAGCAGAAACCAACTTTAAACATTAGAGAGGGCATCTTTAATAAAGATCTTGATAATTATGTTATCAAAGTTGGTAAAAAAGATAAAGATGGCAAACACATTGAAAATATTGTAATTTATGATCATTCTAATTATGGTCCTGCATTACGCATTACTACTGCTCAAAATGGTATTATGGAGACTACGCCAGATCAGCGTTATCTGGTTTTTACACTCTACGATGGTATGAGCTATATGGAAATAAGGGAAAAAAGAAATGATTACTACACAATACCTTTGCAACGTATCTATTTTGATAAGCAAATATTACATATTAATATCTCTAATTTTGCTTTTCAACGTTCAGATCCTGGACTTCTAAAAGAGCATTATAAAATGCTTAATATTTCTCAACTAAATTATTTTATAGATTCACTAAAAACTGATTATAAAAATATACAAGAACAACAATCTACTATGCTATCTATGACTTTCAATAATTGGTGGATTTACATTGCTAATGATAGCACCTTTAAGCCAAATACTAATGTTACTAAGAATACTTTTGATAGTTTAATAAATTTATTAGATGATATCCATCGCAGAGAAATGTATAAAATGGCTTCAGCGCAAGTACTTAATAATGCTAATATGTTAGACAATCAGGCTGATCTTAGTAAATCATTGAAAAAATCAAAAGCCTATTATGAGATTGAGTGGCATAGGAAATTCACACTATCTATAGCTTGTTTGCTATTATTTTTTATAGGTGCACCACTAGGAGCTATTATTCGTAAAGGTGGACTTGGCTTCCCATTAGTAATTTCTGTTCTTGTTTTTGTATTATATTATATAATTACTATTGTTTTTGAAAAAACTGCAAAAGATTTGATAATTTCACCTTTTATCGGAATGTGGTTGCCAGTTTTCATATTATTAATCTTCGGCCTATGGCTAACTATTAAAACTATTAAAGATAGCCCATTAATGGAGGCTGATGCTTGGCTAAAAAGAATAAATAATATTAATAATTTCTTTAAAAAAATATTTAAAATCAAAAATAATGGCAATAATATTCAATAATTTTGATAAAATCTCTTCTTTATTATCTGAAAATTTTTATAATAATATCAAAGATATAATCTCAAAAATATTAAGTGATTATAGATTCAAAGAAGGGAAAATCTCTATTAAATGGCTAAATGATAATGAATTATTAGAAATAAATAAAAATTTTCTAGCCCATGACTATTACACAGATGTGATTTCATTTAGCGAGATAAAAGATGATTATTTATTTGCAGAAATATTTATAAGCTATGAAAGATTGATGGAGAATGCAAAGATATTAAATCAACCAATTAATGAAGAAGCAGCAAGACTGATAATCCATGGAATATTGCATAGCTGCGGCGAAAGTGATAGTGATGATATTAGCAAAGGGGATATGAGAGCAAAAGAAGATTATTACATCGCGTATTTAAAAAAATTCAACTAATATTCATAAGCATATAATGGATCTTTAGGACAATACAAGGGGTTTGTTAAATATCATTTTTGTTATACTTTACAGTATGTTATTCATACCTTTGATTAACTATCTCCCTGTACTTGTCCCACGCCCATCTATCGTGCGATGACAGATTTAGTAATCTTCCAATATCAGGGTCTATCAACTCTTTTAAGTACTTATTCATTATCACAAACCACATTAGGTAGCTCTGTAAGTACTTCGTAGCTACTCCGTGAAATCTACTCAACCACGTCTTAAAATCACTTATTTTGCTCTCGACTATCTTGGCACTATACATCCCTCGCTTAATCTGCTTTTTGTTTACTATGACTTTTTTACTTTGCAAATTTTTCACAGCTTTTCTGAACTCTTTCTTTGGCTTTACACAAATCAGATTATTCTTTGATAATCTATTCTTCAGCTCTTCTCTCAATTGTTCATTTTTTACTTTTTTCTCACCAACTTGTTTAAAAAGTAAATTACCTTCTCTGTCGGTAACGACTAATACTGCTACTTTGGGATGTTTCTTCCTTTTAGCTCTCTGATATTCTTCTTTGTTTTTAAATTTCCTGCCTTTTTCTGAATAGTTCATTAGCAGTTCATCAGCTTCCACAATACCAGAGAAGCTTATACCACCTTCTAATGATCTAATGGCAGCTAATATTTTGTGTCGCCATTCGAAACTTGTTTTCAGACAAATGCCAACCTCATCAGCACATGCTCGCAAACTTTTACCCTCGAGCATACATCTCATGTAATCGAGCATTAATGGATATTTTCTCATGCGATAAACAAAGGTGCGAGCAGTCTCACGAAATTGATAGCCGCAGGTTTTGCATTTATAAACTTGTCTGCCATTTCTTTTGCCTGCTTTTATGACATTCTCACTTCTGCAGTCGGGACAGATGGCTGCGGTAGATTGAATTTTTACTTTTTGATAATCTACAGCAGTGGCATTGTTATTTACGAGATATTGATATAGCTCATCCAGGAAATCTCGTTTGTGGTCCTTGGACAGAGCCAAGTAT
>JAHDSP010000453.1 GCA_018432645.1 Bacteroidales bacterium
AGTTTCTTCATCAACTGTGAAAAGACATTCTATAGGGCCTATTCCCTCCATATCACTATCCAAAATAGCTAATTGCATAGCTACACCTATCCCATCATCTGCACCTAAAGTAGTACCTTTAGCTTTTACCCACTCTCCATCAATATATGGTTCAATTGGATCTTTTAAAAAATCTTTGTCAACATCATTATTTTTTTCACATACCATGTCTACGTGACTTTGCAGAGCAACCATAGGTTTATTTTCACCACCCTTATTTGCAGGCTTTCGTATTACAATATTGCCTACTTTGTCTTTTTTGTATTCTAGATGTTTAGATTTAGCGAAATTTTCTAAATAAGCTATGATCTTATCTTCCTTTTTAGAAGGTCTAGGTATTTGGGTGATTTCATAAAAATACTGCCATACCTTGTGTGGTTCTAAATTTGTAAATGGATTATCCATAATAAAAATTTTTTACGAAAATAAGGAATAAAATTGAGAGAAACGAAAAATATTTTAAAAATCTAATATCTTTGCAACAAAATTTTTTACTCTCCCCCATTTGTTCCTTTTATCTCTACTTCTTAATTTTATGTAGTTCTTTGATATTATATGTAAAATATTTATTATTACTTGTAAATTTTCAATACTTTATAAAATTTTACTGCTGAAATTTTTGTAAAATTTCAAAATCTTTTTGTGCATTAGTTACATCTCCAATCAACCTATAAGCATTAAATCTATTAATATATGCTGTTATATTGTTTGGATCGATTTCTATAGCCTTTGAATATTGCTCGATAGCTTTATGATATTCATTTATATTCATATAGCATAACCCTTTCCAAATATATGAATTAACATTATTAGAATTTTTAGAAATGCTAAGATCTAAATATTTTAATGCATTATTATAATCTTTTTGGTTATAATATATCACTCCAAGCCAGTAATATGGCTCATAATAATCTGGATCAATCTCTATACTTTTATTAAAATCAATAATAGCTGAATCATAATTTTGAATATTAAAATAAGCAACTCCTCTCCACATATAAGCTTTAGGATCATCGTTTTTAATTGTTAAATATTTATTATAATCTGGTATAGCTTCGTTAAACCTTCCTAGTGTAGATAAAGTATTAGCTCTATTTAATAAGCCATCTGGATTGTCTGGTTTTAATTCTAAAAATCTATTAAAATCTGCAAGTGCTTGCTCTGGTCTACCAGTATTATAATATAAGACTCCTCTATTATGAAAGGGTTCTGCATAAGTATAGTCCAAACTAATAGCTTTAGTAAAATCTTGCAATGCTTTCTCTACATATTTTTCTTTCATTTGAGGATTATCTTTATAAACATCAATAGCATAATGATCCCAATATAAGAAGCCTCTATTATTATATCCATAAGCATAGCGTGGATATTTCTCTAGCACATCACTAAATAGTACATCACCGTTACGCCAATAATAAGTTCGTTGGTGTGCAAGAAATGTAAAGATAAGAACAACAATTCCGAGTATTATATAATTTAATTTTATATTTTTAATATATTTCTCCATTAGAGTTAATGCAGAAAATGATAAACCTATGTAGGGTATATAAGTATATCTCTCACTTGCTATCATACCTCCTACGGGTATTATCTGTATCACCATCAGTAGATTAATAGTGAAAAATAATATTCCCCATATAAATTTTTTGTTTTTTCTAAGTAAATAAACAATGATACAAAGAGCTATGAAGGCAATGGGGATTATGAAATATTCTGTAGGCAAAACACCTCCATCTTTGATAGGATATGGGTAGGCAGCACTCAAATTGATTGGTAAAAAGAATTTCCATAAATA
>JAHDSP010000248.1 GCA_018432645.1 Bacteroidales bacterium
ATATTATATAAGGTATGAGTTTTTAGGACAAAAGTTTCTAATTTGGGTATATCATTTAAATGAATATTTACATTAATAAAATCAAATAAAGTGGGGTGTGAACGAAGATAATTATCTTTAAGTATAGGATAAGCACTATCATCTATTTTAATAGCTTTAGGTAGGGGAACATTATAATTTATTATTTGTTCGTCAGGCTCATTAATATTTAATAATTTAGGTTTTGTAGTTATTTTGATAGTTGCTAAATCTGAGTCTAATACCCTTCTATGATACTTAATAAAACTAACAATGCCAAATTCAAAAATTGTAGTTGTAATAATGGTGCCAAAGACAATTAATCTAGAGTAATAAGGTGTTTGAAAGATATAAATTAATATCGCTATAAGAGCAAAAATTAAGAAATTTCTCTTGATGATATCTATAAAAAGGTGAGAAATCCTTTTATGGTAATCTAAAAAATATTTTTTACTAAAATATGATGTGCCAACCCAAATAATAAAAAAAATAAAAAATGGTTGTGCATATTGTGGTAAATAAAAAGACTTGCTTGCTGGCTTAATCCATATGAAGAAAAGAAAAGATAAGCAGATAATAATAATATCATAAATAATAAATAAATAAGACGATTTTTTAATTTTCATTTTTTACTTTTATTTTTTGTTATGGTTAATGAGGGAGTGATATGGTGACTGGGTGACGAGGAGACGGGGAGAAGAGGTGATGAGTGATGAGTTGATTAGTTGATAAGTTGATTAGTTGATAAGATGCTATTTATTGTCCACAAATGCACACAAATGACCACAAATTTTAGATTATGGTTGAGGAGTTTATGAGTTGATAAGTTGATAAGTTTAGCAAAATATTAGTTTTAAATTAATTCTCAAATGCACACAAAAACTAAATTATCAGTGTTAATTTGTGTAAATCTGTGGATGAAATTATAGACATTGATGGTTATTATTTATTGTCCACAAATGCACACAAATGAGCACAAATAAGATTATTATTGAGTATTTGATGAGTTGATAAGTTGAGGAGTTTATCAAAATATTAGTTTTAAATTAATTCTCAAATGCACACAAAAACTAAATCATCAGTGTTAATTTGTGAAAATCTGTGGA
>JAHDSP010000411.1 GCA_018432645.1 Bacteroidales bacterium
ACTACCACTAGCAGCTAATCCTATGGTTGTATTATCATTAGTCCAATTAAATACAGTATTTGTAACAGAACTAGTGAAATTTATCGGAGTTGTTTGAGTATTATGGCATAAGGTCTGATCTGCTGTAATAGAGATATCAGGTATAGGATTTACGGTGACTGTAATAGTAGCAGTATTAGAGCAATTATTAATATCTGTACCAGTAACGCTATAAGTTGTGGAAGTAGTTGGTGTGACAGTTTTAGTAATTCCACTGCCTAGACTATGAGACCACGCATAAGTATTTGCTCCATTAACACTAAGCAATGAGCTCTCGCCATAGCAAATTGTAGAAGGATTTGAAGTAACATTAATTATAGGTAAAGGATTTACATTAATAGGAAAAGTGTACCAAAATCCACATCCTGTAGGTACATCTGGAGGCGTTACATAACATTGAATGGTAGAATCATTAAAATTTTGAGGATTAATAGTAATAGTAGGAGTAGTTTCACCTGTAGACCACAAATAAGTAGCTCCGGGACTTATATTTGGTACTTGAAGTATAGCAGAATTATCATTTTCACAAAAATTAACAGTCTGAGCAACCATATTTTGAGGACAAATAAAATCTACATAACTATAACCAAAATGTCCACTTCGTGAACAATCAGCATTAGTAACTATTACAGTTACTGGTTGACCTACATATGCCGCTAATTTTATCCCCACAGTAGTCCATGGTTTATACCATACATCATTGCCTGCATATATAAACCCAGGGATATTACTTGCAGCAGTATAATGTTGCTGTCCACAAGTTATAACTTGATTTTGTGAATTTAAAATTTGTAATTCGAAATAGGGTTGTTCATCCACAGGATGATTGGGATCTTCAAATACAACAGCATATTTATAAATAAAATTAGTATCTGTAGGACCTACAATAAATGAGAATATTATACGCTCAGCTTGTCTTCCTACACCATCATTACCTAACCTAACAGAATATGTACCTCCACCAGGAGCTACTTTGGGAAAACCACCATATGGATCTGTACCACCAGTCTCTATAGTATGCCTATTGGCTACTGGTAGTGAACCTGTCCAAGAGCCCGCAGGATAGCCATAATTTATTCCTGTTTGACATGTCCAACCAGTGAAATTTCCTTCTTCGAAATCTAAATTAT
>JAHDSP010000335.1 GCA_018432645.1 Bacteroidales bacterium
ACTATTATCCTAAGCAAATACCAATATTAAATTTTGGAGATTTTAGAGTGTGGCTGGCAATAATAATGGTACTAGCAATTATCTATATTTTAATTAAGTCGTGGAAGAAAAGACCAATAATAGCCTTTGCTATATTGATGTTTATAGCTAATTTTTCTATGGTTTCTAATCTACTTTTTAATATTGGAACCTTTATGAATGAGCGATTTGTCTTTTCAGCATCAGCAGGATTCACATTAGCAGTGGGTTGGTTATTTACAAAATGGGGAGAGCGAAGTCCCAAGTGGGCGATGTATGTTTTAATAGCAATTTTAGTATTGTATGGAGTCAAAACAGTAAGTAGAAGTTTTGTGTGGAAAGACAATTTAACATTATTCACCACAGATGCAAAAACATCAAATAATAGTGCAAAGGTGCAAGTCTCTGCTGCAGAAGTTTTAATAAAAGAAGCTGAAAAAGCTGATAATACAAATAAAAAAGAAAAATTGCTCGTAGAAGCATTGAAATATTTACAACGTGGAGGAGAGATATACCCTAATTATTTTGGCGTATATGATTTAGGTGGCAAAGCACAATTCTATCTGAAAAACTATGATTTATCATTAGAAAATTATTTAACTTGTACAAAGCTAAATCCTGATAATTCCACGCCTTATAACAATATATATGCTGTGGGAGTTAATGCTTTAAATGATTCTGTCTATGATGTAGCGCAGCGTGCTTTTAAATTTCTTATAAATAAATATCCTGATTCTACGAATTATCTGTTTCAGCTTGCATTAGTTTATAAAACTACTATGCAAATAGATTCAGCTATTTTAACTTTAAATGAGATAATCGAAAAAGATAATTGTCATGCAGACGCATATAATCAATTAGGAGAGATACATGCTAGATATTTAGCTAATAATAAAGCAGCAGAGCAATATCTATTAAAAGCTGTGCAATGCAATCCTACAAATTTTGCAGCCTTAGAAAATTTAGGAGTATTCTATGGCATACAAGGTAGATCTTTGGATGCTTTAAACTATTTCAAACAAGCATATAAATTAAATCCAAATAGCAAAAACATTATGCAAAATATGGGATTAGCATATAAAAATCTTGGTATTATAGACAGTGCTAATTATTATTTACAAAAAGCACAGCAAAAGTGAGATGTATTAATTCTGTGGAAGATCCGATATAACACTTATTGTCATTAAACTCTTTCACAATTAATTAAACATAGTTGTTTGGCATAAAGTTTTGCCAAACTATAAATATACTCTATTACTTCTTCAACAATTTCTGCCCTTACAGGATTATTATTTGTGTATTCTTTTTTTTGTTGTATAATTTTCTATTATTAAACTTAATTTTATTTATTTTTCAATTACCACTTTTTCTCTAGCAATAATCTTATTTCCAACAAGTATTTTAAAGATATATATACCATTGCTTAAATCTGAAACATCAAGTGTGTTTAACAAATCGCCTGCAAAGTTATAAAATATTACCTTTTGGCCAAGATAGTTGTAT
>JAHDSP010000541.1 GCA_018432645.1 Bacteroidales bacterium
ATTAGGATGCACTTGTATGCTTAACCATTCTGTAGTATCTAAAAGTTTAATTAATATTGGTAAATTAGTACCATATTTTTCGAAAACATGTTCACCTACTAGCTCATCCATAAAAATTTCTATTAATTCAGCGATATTATTACCTGCCCACTCACCATTAATTATTTCACTTTCTTTGCCAGCAATAGCACTTAATAACCACGCTTCACCAATATGATCTTCAGTGTTTTCATGATAAAATTGAGCTAAATTTTCTCCACCCCATACTTTAGGAAATAATTGAGGTTTAAATTTAAATGGATACAGAGTTTGCATAATTTTAATTAATATCTTTTCTTATAACTAACTATTATTTTTTAATTTATTTAATTGCAGTCTAGCCATATCTACATAAATACTTACAGGAAAATCAGTAATTAACTGCAACAGCAATTCTTTAGCTTTATCATAGTTTTTATAAACATCTGCATAAATCATTGCTAAATCATATAGAGCATCATCAGCTACGACTTCAAAATAATAATTATCTATAATTTTAGTTAATTCAGCGATAGCATTATCATATTGAGATAATTTTTTATAAATTTGAGCTTTTTTGAATAAAACATCATCAATAATAGGATGAGAACTATATTTTGCTAAAATAGTATCTAAATAATCTAATGCTTTGTAAAAATCAAAAATATGCTCCATATATTCAGCTTTTGCGAAATATTGCAAAGGCACATATGAGCTATCAAAAGCTATATTTTCTTGGATAAATACTGATTTATTAATAGCATCATTAGCTACAAATTTGGTAGTAGAGCCTTTGAGTGCATCAAATTGAGCTTTCGCAAATTGTATATCACCCATTAAATAGTAAATATATGCTTTATAATATTTAGCATAATAACCAGTCGTATCTTCCTTGAAATCTTTTTCTACTTGCCCACACAGTAAAATAGCATCCCATGGATTATCCATAGCCAAGTATATATCTGCCATAGCGAATTTCACTTGCGCTTGTAAGGGTGTGACAGAGATATTTTTTTTCAAAATTTCTTGCAAATTATTTAACCCTTTATTGCAATCATGCAAATAAAAACAAAGTATCTTACTATAGTTTATCATAAAATCTGGCTGATATCGAAATTCTGGATATTCAGCAATGAATTTTTCTATCTCATTATTCAAATTATTAATCTCAAGAGCATCAATATTAGAATGTGCTAATACATTTTTCATCTTTTCATTTAATAGTAAAACTCTTGCTTTCAATGTATATGGAGAATTGGGAAATTGAGTAATTAATTTTTCAAAAGCATTTATTGCAAATTGATTTTTACCAATATTTAATAAATCGTCACCAAGCTCGAATAATATTTGTCCTTGTCCATTAGTTCTTTTTTCATAAGCTAAAGCTTGAATAATGGCAGCATCAAAATTTCCTGTTTGATTATAAAACCAAATTAATAATTCATTATACAATTGGCTTTTAGGATTATTAGCAATGATATTCAATAAAATATCCTTTAGTATAGGTGCGAATTCATCAGCTTTATCCACTTGCATTACTGAAGTAAAGGCCTTGATTAGCCAATCTTTATCATCAGGGGAAATTTTTATCAAATTAGTTATCAGCAAAGAAGCATTTTTATAATCTTTAGCTACTACATATTTAATTGCAAGATTTTCATTTATTTGTTTAGACGAAGGCAATGCTTTAGCACCAGCTTCTAATATCTTAATAGACCAATCTATTTTGTTTTTAAATTCACAAGCTTGAGCCAAATCTAAATAAAAAACTTCATTATTAGCAGCTATATTTAATATGTCATCCCAGGTTTTTTGAAATTTTTTATTATCATTTTGTAATTCATAAATCTCTAACAAATCTATGTAGTATCGAGCACTTGGATTATTTTTTAATTGAGTGGAAATTAACTTTTCAGCTTCTTTAAATTTATTAATTTTAATTAAAGAATTCAAAAAATTATCATAAATATATGTATTTGCATTTCTATAATAAAGCTTTTCATAAATA
>JAHDSP010000463.1 GCA_018432645.1 Bacteroidales bacterium
GGATTGTGATTTTTGCCACCATAATGTAAAACTATCCCATTAGGTACAAATGCTATTTCATAGCCAGCTTGTCTAGCTAGCCAGCACCATTGCATGTCCTCTACATACATCCAAAATGTTTCAGGTAATAATTGATTTGGGAAAATATTTAATAATTTTTTTGGAAACATAAAAAATGTACCCCATACCCAATGAGGATATGCTATAGTAGAATAATCTGAATATGGACCATATAATATCTTAGCAACTCTCTTATGTGGCAAAAGCTTATGTATTCTAAACAATTCAATTAAAATATTTTTGATTTTTGGGAAAGCTTGGCAATTATTTTGTGGAGAGCCATCTTCATTTTCTAGTCTGCACGTTACGATACCAACATTTGGATGTGTGTTCAAAAAATTATAAGTGATAGAAATAGCATCATTTAGCAGTTTAGTATCAGAATTTAGCAGTAATATAGTATCACCTTTAGCCACTTTTATACCATCATTACATCCTCCAGCGAAGCCATGATTTTCAGTATTTTTTACTAATTTTATTTTAAGAAATAATTCTAAAAATTTATCTGGATCATCCACAGTAGATGCATTATCCACTATAATAATTTCGAAATCTACATTTTTTGTATATTCATAAATAGATTCAATACATTGGCAAGTGAGTTCAAAAGAATTGTAATTAAGAATTATGATAGATAGCATTATGATTTAGAATTTACAAATATTTCTTTATAAGCTTCTCTAAAACCACGATATGTAGCTCCTAACCATAGAGCATTATAAAATTTAAACAAAAATGAATCAGGCAATTTGATTTTTTCACCATAAATTGCCAAAAAATGTAAAAAATCATAAACTGGAGGAAAACTACAAAAAATTTTTTTGAGTTTTAATAATTTAACATTCCAACTATCAGAAGCTTTTATAGGAGTATTAGTATACCATGTGGGATGATTTTGCCCTACGGGATGTAGTTTGCAAACTACAACAGCGCTACGTATGCCGGTCCTTTGACGTCTAATCCAAGCATCCAATGTGAAATTATCGAGTTCATTATGATAGCAAATATTTTTTTCGTCAAATAGTAGCTTTACGTTTTTTTGAGTTGCTCTATAAAAAAATTCTGCATCCTCACAACCTGCATAATCAAAGTTTTCATCAAATTTTCCTACTTCATCAAATGTTTCCCTTTTCATTGATATAGAAAAACCAGCCAAAGAATTTACTTCATATAATCCATCATCTATTTCATTCATCATTAATCCATCTAACCAATTATATTCGTATTTTAGTTTATATCTGCCAAAAGGCGTTTTTTCAGCTATTTCAATTAAAGACTGCGGATAGTATCTATTACCACATAAAATGATATTATCGAATTTTTTATGAACAGTAAGTACTTTAATTAAAAAATTTTCTGTTATCAGAATATCATCATCTAAAAATTGCAATATTTTGCATTGAGAAAATTCTATAGCATTATTTCTGTTACCAGACAATCCTGCTTTATGAGTATTTTTTACTATTTTCAGATTATCAAAAGGAAATTCATCATATAATACTGACAAATCATCATCGCCATCATTACTGACAATTACTTCGAAATCTTCCTTTGGCAATTTATTTACATAATAAATATTATGCAATGTCTCTCGCAGTATAGGTAGTCGATTTTTTGTGGGAATTAGTATGCTTATTTTCATTTTTTATAAAACAAATTTAAAAAATTATTTTTTAAACATATATTTAACAAAATCAATATAATTGCCTCGCCAAAATGGATGTAATTTTATAGCTAACCAATACAATTGTTTAGCTTTTTTCTTGTTATTTTTATCTAAATACCATTTAGCCATAGCGTTTAGTCGAATAGACCAAGGTTTTCGTGCATCTTTACTTTTTTTAATTTCTTGTTGCCATTTCAAAAATAATTTCAATATATCATTACCAGCTTTATCACCTAAAATCAAAAATTCACCTTGTGTCATTCCTAATGGAGATAGATAATATTTACTCAAAAATTCATTTATACAATAGAAATCTAAATGTTTTGAAAAAAGTAAATACATATCCCAATCCATTAAAACACCCGTTTCATCATAATAACCATAATTTTTAAAACATTCTTTATTAACAATAATACAGGAAGTCTGAATAATTTTATCTCTATCTATTAAAAAGTTTGTATAATAATTGCCAGTATTAGGTTTGGGATTATAAAAAGGTGATTTTTCAATTTCTTTTAAATCACCTATAACAATAGGAAAATGAAAGAAAAATTTATATTCTGGATAATTATTCACTATATAAGGCACACAAACTTCTAGTTTATTAGGCAGCCATTCATCATCATGGCAAATAAATGCTATCCAATCATATTTAGCAGCTCTAATGCCAGCATTATGAGCGGCACCTGCACCACAATTTTCAGGATGACGAATAAAAACAATTCTTTCATCTGTATATTCTCTTACAATAGGCTCTAATGATGGAGTGGAACCATCATCCACGATAATTAATTCATAATAAGGATATGTCTGATTTAATACACTATCTATTGCTCGCCTTAATATATCTGGAGGGGTATTATAAGCGGGGAGAACTACAGAAAAATATAAAGTATTATTAATCATTTATTTCTTTTCTAAAACAAGACCAATAATATCGCTAATTCCTAAAACATAAGACATCATTGATAATTTATTAAAATATTTTTTTTGTATTTTTGATAAATTGGGGATTTCACTTTCACTTTTAAAATTTTTATAATATTCCATTAATAAGTCAATTTCATTTTCATAAATATTCTCATTAATTATAAAATTACATTTTTGTAACAAAACATTTATGGTATTTATAGAAGGTATCCACAAATGTATAGGAACATCAAATGTAGGAAATTGATATCCCCAAAGTCGCTTAGCAATACCATTATTTAATGGAATTCTCAGTAAACATTTACCATTTGATGGTAAAATTGAATGAGTTAATTTTAGAGTTTCAATGGGATTAGCTATATGTTCTAATGAATGATTAAACATAACGGCTTGTATATTATCACAATTATTATTTTTAATAAATTCATCAAATGTACATTTATAAATAACCTTATGACCATTAATAAAAATATCATTATTAATAAAA
>JAHDSP010000332.1 GCA_018432645.1 Bacteroidales bacterium
ATATTTCTATTGAACAAAATTATTATAGAAGCTTTACTGATGAAGAGTTAGACGCATTATTAGATGATAGTTTATTAGCCAAAAGGATAGCTATAATGAATATTAATTCTCCTTTTGAATATAAATATAATCAAGAAGTAAAACAATGGATAAAATATTATTTAAAACATAAACAATTCCTAGGTAGGATTATTGGTTTAGGTGAATTGTATTTTCCCATTTTCGAAGAAACGTTTAGTAAATATGAGGTGCCATTAGAATTAAAATATTTGGCTGTAGTAGAGTCAGCATTAAATCCAAATGCTAAAAGTAGAGCTGGCGCTGTCGGACTTTGGCAATTTATGTATAGAACTGGTTTATTATATGATTTAAATGTTACTTCTTATGTAGATGATCGTAGAGATCCGTATAAATCTACAGAAGCAGCAGCCAGACATATGCGAGATTTATACGATATATATAATGATTGGGCCTTAGTATTAGCAGCATATAATGCTGGCGCAGGTAGGATTAATAGAGCAGTGCTTAACTCTGGAGGCAAAACAAATTATTGGGAAATATTACCTTATTTACCCGCAGAAACCAGAAATTATGTACCAGCATTCATAGCTGTTTCGTATGTAATGTCGTATTATAAAGAACTTAACATTGTGCCATCGCCACCTAAATTTAAAGATGTGGAAATAGATACCGTAGCCATTAAATATAATACAAACCTTAAAACAATAAGTGATTTTTTTGATATCCCATATGAAGATTTGAAATTCCTCAATCCACAATATATAAAAAACATTATACCATCATCTGAACATCAAATATATTGTATTCGTATTCCAAAGGAATATCAGATGCAATTCTATAGCAAAGAAAAAGCTTTTTATGATACTCTACTAGCACAAAGGACAATTAGTGTAGATACTAATGCTACAATAAAAAATGTTCCTGCATTGCAGAATACAGGTAATGTCATTTATCACAAAGTGCAAAGAGGACAAACACTTTCTACTATTGCAGCCAAGTATAGAGTTACTGTTTCAGATATTAAAAGATGGAATAACCTCAAAAGTAATAAGATTTATGTAGGTCAAAAATTAAAAATATATTCTAGTACCCCACCTTCTAAAACTTCTACAGCTAGTAGTACAAA
>JAHDSP010000414.1 GCA_018432645.1 Bacteroidales bacterium
AGAAGTGGAGCTGAAGGACTTAGTATAGCTTTTCTACATCCTAAAAGTACTGGTGGAGTATTAATTGAATTATGTGAAAATAAAAATGATTAAAATAATCAATATTCATGTCAATAGAAAAAAAAATAGAACAATTATTAGAAAAGCGAAAGCAAGCTTTATTAGGCGGTGGTCAAAAGCGAATAGAATCGCAACATTCCAAAGGTAAATTGACAGCTCGCGAAAGGATTAACATTTTACTAGATGAGGGCTCTTTTGAAGAGTTTGATATGTTTGTAACCCATCGTTGTACAGATTTTGGCCTAGACAAAGAACAATATTATGGTGATGGTGTTGTCACAGGTTACGGTACTATTGATGGCAGGCTAGTGTATGTTTTTTCTCAAGATTTTACAGTTTTCGGTGGCTCATTGTCTGAATCATACGCAGCAAAGATTTGCAAAATCATGGATTTAGCCATGGAAAATGGGGCCCCAGTAATAGGTATTAATGATTCTGGTGGAGCACGTATCCAAGAGGGTGTACGTAGTTTAGCTGGATATGCAGATATTTTTGAAAGGAATATTTTGTCGTCAGGAGTGATACCTCAAATAAGTGCTGTCTTTGGTCCTTGTGCAGGTGGTGCTGTGTATTCTCCTGCTCTGACTGATTTTATTATTATGTCTAAGCAGAATAGCTATATGTTCGTTACTGGTCCTAAAGTTGTAAAAACTGTTACAGGTGAAGTTGTAACTAATGACGAATTAGGTGGCCCAGATGTACATACTTCTAAATCTGGTGTTGCTCATTTCGTAGCTAATACTGAAGAAGAAGGACTTTTACTTATTCGTAAATTGTTTAGCTATTTACCTTCTAATAATTTAGAAGATCCTCCATTTGTAGATACTAATGATCCAATTGATAGAATAGATGATTATCTGAACTTCATCATTCCAGATAATCCTAATAAACCATATGACGTCAAAGAAGTGATAACGAGAATAGTGGATAATGGAGAATTTCTAGAGGTACACGGACAATATGCTCAAAATATAGTCGTTGGTTTTGCTAGAATGGGTGGCATGAGTGTAGGAATAGTTGCCAATCAACCTAATTATTTAGCTGGTGTGTTAGATATTAATGCATCTCGTAAAGGAGCAAGATTTGTGAGATTTTGTGATGCTTTTAACATTCCAATTATTACTTTAGTAGATGTGCCAGGATTTATGCCAGGTACTACACAAGAATATGGTGGTATAATCGTTCATGGAGCTAAATTACTTTTCGCTTATGGTGAAGCTACTGTACCTAAAATTACTATTACTCTGAGGAAATCTTATGGTGGAGCTCATGACGTTATGGGTTGTAAACAATTAAGAGCAGACATTAACTATGCATGGCCTACAGCTGAAATAGCTGTAATGGGAGCTAGTGGTGCAATAGAAATCCTCGAAAGAAAAAATATTTTAGCTATTCAGGATGAAGAGGAAAGAAAAAAATATATAGAAAATAAAATCAACGAATATACTGAAAAATTCTGCTCTCCATTCGAAGCTGCTAGATATGGATATATAGATGATATCATTGAGCCTAGAAATACAAGATATAGAATTATTCGATCTCTAATGTCTATATCTACTAAAAAACAAAATTTACCACCTAAAAAACATTCTAATTGCCCCTTATAATTGTGTTATTATGAAAAAAATAATTTTATTTATTACACTTTTATTATTTGGAGTTACTATTTTTTCACAAACAATAGATGATATTAGAATTAATGAATTTTCTCCTAATTATAATGGCAATTTAATAAATCCTTTAGGTAATAAAAGTCCATGGATAGAGCTTTATAATACTTCTCAGGTTTCATTAAATATCGGTACAATATATCTCACTGATGATAGAAATAATCTAACAAAACATCAACTACCTAAAAGTGATGCTTTGAAATTGTCTTCTAATGGTTTTCTAATTATTTATTTAGATACTACTAAACATTTGCACCCTACGGTAGCATCTTTATCTACTGAAACTGGATATTTAGCTCTAGTATTATCTGATGGAAGAACTATAGTAGATTCTTTGATTTATGACCCTAAATTAATAAAAGATGGAGAGTTTCTTTGCCGAACTATTGATGGTTCTGGTAATTGGGAAAAAACAGATATTAGTACACCATTACTATCTAATGATATAAAAGTTTACGAATCTCAAAATGAAATAGTGAAAAGATTAGATCCATATGGTATCGGTATATTTATAATCTGTTTTTCTATTGTAATTATTATATTGATAATTCTATATTTAATTTTTTACTACGTATTAAAAATTAAAAGACCAGTAGTGAAAACTAAAAGAGTAGAAATCAAAAAAGAAGGGGAAGATTTTAAAACTGAAATTATTCACAATGATGAAGAAATTAGTGGCGAAGTATTAGCTGCTATTGCTACTGCCCTTCACTTATATCTGTTAAGTATGCATGATTATGAGAATAGAATTATTACAATAAAAAAGGTCTCTAGACCATATTCTCCTTGGAGCTCTAAGCTCTATAATTTAACACCAACCCCACAAAAAATTCATTTACCTAAAAAAATAATTTATGAAAAAAATAGACCTAATAATTAATGGAAATAAATATAGTGTAGAAATAGGAAATATTGATGGTAATCAAATTGAAGTAAATGTAAATGGTACTTTCTACAATGTGGAATTATCAAAAGATATAGAAATACCTAAAACCCCAACTTTGGTATCTACTGTTGTGAATAAAGCTGTTAAAGAAACTATACCAGAGCAAACCACTAATATAGCTACTAGACCAATTAATTCTCCTTTACCTGGAGTAGTATTAAATGTATTAGTGAAAGAGGGCGATACAGTTCAACGAGGGCAAAATCTTGTGATTATCGAAGCTATGAAAATGGAAAATGAAATCAAAGCTGATGGGCCTGGAATAGTAAAACGAATTCTTGTGCATAAAGGTGATACTATTAGTGAAGGTCAAACTTTAGTAGAAATAGGAGGGTAAAATATGAATTTTTTAGATTTCGTCGTAGATAATTTAGAGAAATTCTTAGAATATACTGCTTTTGCTAATATGAGCTGGGGTAATCTCATAATGATAATTATAGGACTTGTTTTCATTGCTTTAGCAATTATCAAAGAATATGAGCCTTATTTACTTGTACCTATTGGTTTTGGTATCATTCTAGGCAATATAGCATCAGTTCCTGGCTTACAAATAGGAATATACGAAGAAGGTAGTGTTTTAAACTATTTATACTTTGGTGTAATAAAAGGTATTTATCCTCCATTAATTTTTCTAGGTATTGGAGCAATGACTGATTTCAGTGCATTACTTTCTAATCCAAAATTATTTATTATTGGTGCTGCTGCACAAATAGGTATTTTTGGTGCATTAATGTTAGCTCTTTTATTCGGTTATGATCCCACAGAGGCTGGTGCTATAGCTATCATAGGTGGGGCAGATGGACCTACAGCTATATTTTTAAGCGCTAGATTAGCTCCACATTTAATAGGAGCTATAGCTATCTCAGCATATAGTTATATGGCACTTGTTCCTGTGATTCAGCCGCCCATTATGCGTACTATGACTACTAAAAAAGAAAGATTAATACGTATGAAACCACCACGCGCCATTTCTAAAAGAGAAAAAATATTGTTCCCTATTTTAGGAATTTTGCTCACAACTTTAATAGTTCCTTCAGGTTTGCCTTTATTAGGAATGTTGTTTTTTGGAAATTTACTTCGTGAAAGTGGTGTTACACGTAGATTAGCAGAAACTGCTAGTGGTCCTATGCTAGATATTGTTACTATTTTAATTGGCTTGACTGTGGGAGCTTCTACTCAGGCTTCTACATTTCTGACAGTTAAATCATTAGGTATTTTTGCTCTGGGTGCTGCATCGTTTGTTATAGCTACTTTTGGTGGTGTTCTTGGCGTTAAAATTATGAATTTATTCATTAAAAAACCAGAAAATAAAATAAATCCTTTGATAGGTAATGCAGGTGTATCTGCTGTGCCAGATGCTGCTAGAGTATCTGAAATGGTAGGATTAGAGTATGATCCTTCTAACCATCTTTTGATGCATGCTATGGGATCTAATGTTGCGGGTGTGATAGGTAGTGCCGTCGCTGCAGGTCTTTTACTTAGCTTTTTAGCTTAATTGTTTTTGAGAATAAATTATTTTAAAAAAGAACATTCAAAAGAATGTTCTTTTTTATTTTTTCCATATTAAAATTTTTATATACATTTGCTTATAAATTTAACAAAGATGATTTCGATAATAATGGGAAGCTTTTCTGATTTTGATATTATAAAAAAAGCTATTGATACATTAACTAATTTTGACATCGAATATGATGTACAAATTTTGTCGGCGCACAGGACACCTGATGAGACTGCAAAATACGTAAAAGAAGCTACAGAAAAAGGTACTAAGGTTTTCATAGCTGCTGCTGGTATGTCTGCTCATCTACCTGGTGTAGTAGCTGCTAATACAATTGTACCAGTTATAGGTATTCCTATTAATGCTAGTTTACAAGGATTAGATTCTCTACTATCTATAGTACAAATGCCA
>JAHDSP010000230.1 GCA_018432645.1 Bacteroidales bacterium
AGTGGCTACGAAGTATTTGCAGAGCTATATAATGTGGTATGTAGTAAAGCATAAATATTTATTGAGCAGAGTGATAGAAGACATAGGTAGAATGCTTAATTTAGCAGCGTCAGACTGGGAGGCGTGGTATGTATATATGAGATTGAAATTAAAGCATAGGGAAAAGCTAACATAAATTAATATTCTCCCTCTCTCTCAACCTTTCCAAATTTTTTTTACAACACTGCTTTTTATTATGTACCTAAATTAATTTATCTACTAATCTCGGAAAAATCCCCAATGTTTAGCTCATCATATGAATCATTATAGTCTGCATATTTACCTATCATAGAATTATCAATATTCACATTTGAGAGTTTGACATGTTCTTGTATAATAGAATTAGTAATGATAGAATGTGAAATAACTGAATTATTACCAATACTCACATAAGGCCCCACGATAGAATTTTCTATAAGTACATCTCCTTCTATATAACAAGGAGGTATGATAATGCCATCCTTACATTTCACATTATCTGCGACTACACTTTCGCTTGGATAACGTTCTAAAATCCTTTTATGAGCGATTAGAGTAGCATCTTTATTACCACAATCTAGCCATTCATCTACATTTTGGATTTTTATTTTATAATCATTTTCTATCATATATTGTAGAGCGTCAGTTATTTGATATTCGCCATTTACCTTTTTATCGTTTTCTAATAATTTAAGTAAAGATTTTTTAATTATTTCTGCATTTTTGAAATAGTATAAACCAATAATGGCTTGATTACTGACAAAAGTTGTAGGTTTTTCATAAAAAGCAGAAATACAACCCTTGTCATCCAATTTTACTACTCCATATTCTGCTGGATTACTGACCTCATAAGTCCATATGGTACCATCAGCATCAATATTTTTTAAATTAATTTTGGTGAAAAATAATGTATCAGCAAAAGCAATGATGACCTCATCCTTTAAAGAAGGCTCTGCACATAAAACTGCATGAGCAGTACCTAATGGATTATTTTGATGATAAATAGTGGTATTAATGCCAAGTTTTTGTCCCAAATCTTTAATTTGATGCTTCACATCATCAGTAAAGTCACCAATTACAAAAGCTATTTCATCGATATTAGCATCAATAGATTCTATTAAAATATTTACAATTCTTTCTACGATTGGTTTACCTGCTATAGGTATTAATGGTTTAGGAGTAGTGAGCGTATGAGGTCTCATTCTTTTTCCCATGCCAGCCATTGGTATTACTATTCTCATAAAAATATTGTTTTATAAAATTATTATTTCCCTGTATGTCCGAAACCGCCATCGCCTCTATTTGTATCATTTATTTTATCTACAACATTCCAAATAGCTCTATCTACTTTTTGTATAACCATTTGAGCTATTCTATCTCCATCATGTATTATATATTCTTTGTTACTTAAATTAATTAATATTATTTTGATTTCTCCTCTATAGTCTGCATCTATTGTCCCAGGAGTATTTAAAACGGTAATACCATTATTAATAGCTAAGCCAGACCTGGGTCTTATTTGAGCTTCATAGCTAGGAGGTAACTCTATGAATAATCCTGTAGGTACAAGAACTCTCTGCATAGGTTGGATAGCAATATCTTTGTCTAAAAAAGCATAAATATCCATCCCTGAACTATATAAAGTGGCATAATCAGGAAGCGGATGAGTTGAAATATTTTTTATATTAATTTGTATCATTATTTTATTTTTTTATTTACAAAATTATAATTTTTTTCATAAAATTCTTTAATTTCAAAAAAAATACATTAATTTTGCTTTATGTAAATTTTAATAAGATGAAAAAATTGTTTATTCATTTAAAAAGTTTAATATTTTATAATATTATTTTAATAACATTTACAGTTAATGGCCAGCTAAATGTAGATATATCATACAGTGCTTTTGATTTAGTTCAAAATATATTAATAGGTCAAGGTGTCACTGTAACTAATGTTCAATTTACAGGTAATAATTCCCAAAAAGCATATTTCTATGGTACAACAAATATTGGATTTACAGAGGGTGTCTTATTAACTACTGGTGGAGCTACAGTAGCTATAGGTCCTAACAATACAGGCAGTGCGCAAGTATCTGTAAATACTGCTGGTGACGCAGATCTAGAAAATATAATACAAAATGTTACAAACGATGCATCAGTACTTGAATTTGATTTTATTCCCCAGGCGGATACTATTAGCTTTTACTATGTTTTTGCAAGTGAAGAGTATCCAGAATTTGTAGGAACACAATATAATGATGTATTTGCTTTTTTATTAACAGG
>JAHDSP010000291.1 GCA_018432645.1 Bacteroidales bacterium
ACCTGCATTCACATTATCAAAATGGAAATAAGCTATTTTTTGTCCCCATTTATCAGTTAAAATTTTTGTTGGATTAATAGAAAATTCTACTTCACCTATTATATCTTGATTGTCGATAGATTGTGGAATAGCAAAATATAAATCAACTGTATTTGCTTTTCCTGGCCCGAAATTCATAGCTGTTTGAGTGAAAGTGAGCTTAGCAGTTCTAGATTTCATTCTAATGAATTTATCTTCATCTCTTTTTTTCATTTGATAAATAGTATCTGATTGACTATCTACGAGCCATAAATAATTGCCATCATATGCCATACCACGAGGATATTCATTAGGTGAAGATGTTACAATAATTACATTGCCATCTTGTGGAGAAACTTGATAAATTTCATTTCTATAATTATTAGCAATCCAGATATTTTCTCCGTCGAAAGTCAAGCCTGTACAGCCAGGAGCTGGAGCAACAAATTCTAATATGGATGTACCATCAAATGGATTAAATTTGATAAGTTTATTTGAGTTAGCGTCTATTACCCACATATATTTACCATCATATGCTAAATCTTGTGGATTAGTAAAAGGTAATGGTGTAGTATGTAATATATTGCCGTTGGCAGTATCTATTATGTATAATTGACCACCAAAAAATTCATCACCTTTAGGGATACCACCTCTCTCATCTACTGCCCACAGATTTTTACCATCCCAAGCTAAACCAGTAATCCAATAAGCTGGAGCACGTAAAGTTTTTAAAACTTTTCCATTTTTCACATCTATTTTATACAATGAATCAGTACCTCTATCAGCCACCCATAAATATTTGCCATCAAAAGTGAGACCAGTACTAAATTTATTAGGAGCTTTAAATTTATTTATAACCTCACCTGGATAAGCATATAATGTAATGACAACTATAACATTTATAAAAAATAATACAAATTTTTTCATAATCTTTTTTTCAAATATAAATAAATTTATTGAATAAGGAGGAAATTTTTCTTATATATTTAATGGGTTTAAAATTTTAAACCCCTACAAAATCGTTTCTCTCCAACGCGGCTTGATTGTTTTATTATAAATCTTACTCTAATGCAACTTGCTATAGTTTGTAATTTACTTTGAGGTTGCCATTTAATTACTATGATTTATACATAATTTTATTAATTTTGCAAATTATGAATGAAAAAAATTTTGATCAAATTCGCTCTTTTAGAGATAATGAAGTAAATGATTATTTACAAAAAATCATAAAAGAAGATCTATTTATTGAAATTTTGTCATATCAGTTTGGTAGAGATAAAGTAGATGAGATACTTAATATGATCTCTCATATGCAAACTATTAAAGAATTGCAACTTAATTTATTAAAACCCTTATTAGAAAATTTATTAAAACAATCTGTTTCTGAACTTACATATTCTGGCTTAGAAAATATTCAAAAAGACAACACTTATTTGTTTATATCTAATCACAGAGATATATTATTAGACCCATTTATACTAAATTATATTCTAATGACTAATGGTTATGATACTATCGAATCTGCCATAGGTAACAATTTATTTGTAATGCCATGGATAGAATATTTAGCAAGATTAAACAAATCTTTTATCGTTCGTAGAAATTTAGAAGGCAAAAAAATTTATTATGCTTCCACTGAATTATCAAATTACATAAAAAATACATTGTTAGAAAGAAAACAGTCTATGTGGATAGCTCAGCAAGAGGGTCGAAGTAAGGATGGTAATGATAAAACGCAAGGTTCTCTAATACGTATGCTCCTATTATCTGCTGATAAAGGACAAGAAATAGAATTATTAAATAATTATAATATAGTAACTGTTTCTTTGTCTTATGAATATGATCCTTGTGTAGCATATAAAATTTTAGCTAATTACCAAGATAAATCAGAAGTAATTTTAAAGAAAACTGATAAATTTAGATTAAATGAAATGAAAGAAGGCTTGATAGATTTCAAAGGTAAAATTCATTTTCATTTTTCTAAACCTATGTTATTCAATCCAAATAATCAAAATATTAAAGATTTTATTAATTACGTTTGCCACGCTATAGATACAGAAATACACAAAAATTATGTAATATATCCCTTTCATTGGTATTGCTACGATAAAATAAATAAATCTAACAAAAATATTGATAAATATATAGGTCAAGAAACAAAATTTATCGAATACATCGACTCACAAAAGAGAAAAATAGAAAACATTATTGGCATGCAATCCAGCATTATAGACTCTTTAGTTGATAATATTTATAAATTTTATGCTAAAATAGTTAGCAATTTTTTAAAAACTCAAAATATATAAATTATTTTTTTGTATTTTCTTTTTGAGTAGAATCTTTTACTATTAAAAATATAGTTTCATTATCTTTTTTGAAAAAATATGTTTTTCTTGCATATAGTTCTAATTGCTCTTTATCACGTTTTAATTTTTGAATTTCTAAAGAATCTTCTTTAATTTTTTGTTTGTAATATTCATTTTGCTTTTTAGCAGTATTTAATTCTTTTTTATACTTTCTTAATTTTATTAGATTGTTATTATCTAAAAAAATGATGAAAACTAAAAATATTATCAATGCTAATATATATTTATACTTATCTAATTGTTTAAGTAAATCTTTCCAGGTCATCAAAAATTTTTTAACAAATGTATATAAAATTTATGAATTATATTGAATAATATTGGAATAAAAAAATTTTTTTTAGTGTAATAAAGCTATGTAAAATGGGAAGGATGATTTTGAAGTGGAAGAAGTTGTTAAAAAAAGGGTAAGAGAGTGAGAAAATTTTAAAATTTTCTCACTCTCTTTTGAAAAACAACATTTATGTTTAAAATTAAGTATTTTATATTTTTATTAATTTTGCAAAAAACATAATTTTATGGAATATACAGCCGAAGTAATAGAAGAAATG
This sequence comes from Bacteroidales bacterium, assembly GCA_018432645.1. Lineage (GTDB taxonomy): Bacteria > Bacteroidota > Bacteroidia > Bacteroidales > DTU049 > DTU049. The sequence goes on from JAHDSP010000291.1 coordinate 2,933, forward strand.
CTGTCTCTGACCAAAGAAGGGAAACGTGAATTTTTAGACA
>JAHDSP010000333.1 GCA_018432645.1 Bacteroidales bacterium
AGTGGCTACAAAGTATTTGCAAAGCTATTTGATGTGGTTTGTGATAATGAATAAATACTTAAAAGAGTTGATAGATCCTGATATTGGCAGACTACTAAACCTGTCATCGCACGACAGATGGGCGTGGGACAAGTATCGAGAGATATTTAGTCAAACATATGAATAACATACTTTTAAGTATAACAAAAATTTGTTATTATACAGACCCCTCTTAACCCCTCACACCATATTTTACTACTTTAAATCAAAGTCCACATCTACTAATTGAATATATCCGAAAACAACCTCTCTATGAATTCTCGCACTGCTCCTGTGCCACCATTTTTATATAAATGAATTTTGGAATTCTTTTTTACTATTGATACTGCATTTTGAGGGCATACAGATAATCCTACATTTTCTAATACTACTAAATCATTTACATCATCACCTATATAGGCTACATCTTGAGGATTTATACCATTTTCTTCTGCAAACATCTTTAATTTTTCCCATTTAGATTCTTTACCTACATAAAATAATGGTATTTTCAACATTCTTGCCCTATATGATATTATTTCGTCTCTCAATCCAGAGCTTAGTAATATTACTGTTATTCCTTTTTTTATTGCAAATTGTATTGCTATCCCATCCTGTGCATTGAATTTTTTTATTTCATCTTCACTGGTGGTTATATACAATCCTGCATCTGTTAATACTCCATCTACATCTAATGCTAATATTTTAATGTGCTTACTGAATTCTTTAATATTTTCTTCTTCTTGTTTTAAATTATATTTAAAGCAATAGTCTATGGGTACTCCAAATATATCCGCTAATGCTCTTATATCTGCTAGTGAGTATTCGTTAATATTTTTATTGATATTTCTCAGCTCTGGTAGGCTCTCCATGAAATATTCAATATTATTTTTTAAAATTTCTGACATAATTTTTATATAATTTTTTTATTAGTAACTTTTGCAATTTCTTTTAATGATTGATATAATTCTGTGAATTCATTATGATTTAATTGTTGTTTAGAATCACTTAAAGCCTCGTTGGGATTAGGATGTACCTCTATCAATAAGCCATCTATTCCCATAGCTAGGCTTGCTTTAGCTAAAGATGGGACTCCATATGAATATCCCATTGCATGACTAGGATCTACTATTATGGGCAAATTAACAAATTTTTTCAAATAAGCCACACTTGTCAAATCTAAGGTAAATCTGGTTTTAGTTTCGAAAGTTCTGATTCCTCTTTCACACAATATCACTTTCTCATTGCCAGCAGAGAGGATAAATTCAGCAGCTTTTATGAATTCTTCTATTGTGGCAGCGAAATGTCTCTTTAGCAGTATTGGTTTATTTATTTCTCCACATGCTTTTAATAATGACTGATCATACATAGCCTTAGCTCCTATCTGAACTATATCTACTATATTTGCTATTTTTTCAAAATTGGTTATATCTCTTACTTCGCTTACAATATTTAAAGCAAATTCATTTTTAATATTTTCTAATATGCTTAATCCAGCATCACCTATGCCTTGAAATGTGTATGGAGAAGTTCGAGGTTTATATAATCCCGCTCTCAATGTGTTAATACCTAATGATTTTAAGAATTGAGCACTTTCTAATATTTGTTTCTCAGATTCTACTGCACATGGGCCTGCTATAATCATTGTATTTTTTTCATCGCCTCCTATATAACCGTATCCGTATGGGAAATTAATTTGAGTAGTAGCTGCTTTGTATTCTCTAGAGCTTAGCTGGGCTTCAGTACTTATATTGTATTTTGATATTATATAATTTTGCAATTCTTTTTCTATATTATTATCTGTCAAATTAATAATAATAATAAAATTATCTTTTTCTATTATTGTTGTTAGATAATCATTTTGTAATTTGTGTAATAAACCTTTGTTTATTTCTTTACTTATATGTAATATCATATCATTTCATTTATATATTCCATTTTTTTACAAAATTAATAACTATCAAATTAATTTGATAATGGTGAGATTGTTTTTTTAAAATTTAAAAAATAACTTAGAAATCTAGCATTTTATATACTTCTATTAGTGCTGTTACATCTTTTTCGC
>JAHDSP010000413.1 GCA_018432645.1 Bacteroidales bacterium
ATATTTCTACTTCACATGCAGTAGGGCTGCACTATAGCTATTATTCTAAAAATGATTCTAGCTTGATAGAAAAAGATAAATTTTTTTTAGAACATTTAATTAATAAACCTATTAATAAAGGTAGAGCACATTACCTTAGATTAGATATGCCTCAAATGAATCTCATAGCTAATGCTGGCTTTAAAGATGATTTCTCTATCGGTTATGCTTCTATGCCAGGATTTCCTTTGGGAACAGCTCATCCAGTATTTTTCTATGATTTAATTAATGATAAACAAACTGCATTATTATTACATCAAACAGCTATAATGGATGGCAGTTTTGTAGATTATAAAAAAACTAATCCAGATGATTTCTCACAGAGTTTTGATAATATTCAATCGTCTATGATTCTCGGTGGAGAATTAGTAATTTTGCTACATAATGAGAGTTTTACTAATAAAAATAGATGGAAAAATTGGAGTAATTTTTTTGTCAATTTTTTAAAAAATATGCGATGACTTGGCAGGTAATTAAAAGAGCTAATATCGATGAAAATAAGTGGAATCATACAGTTGATAATTCCTCTAATCATCATATTTCTGGGCTTAGCTGGTATCTGGATATCGTAGCTCCCAATTGGCATGGCTTGGTATGGAATGATTATGAGATAGTTTTCCCTTTTACTAAAAAAAAGAAATATTTCATTCCATATTTTATGCAACCTCCGATGATTACACATTTAAGGCTATACTCTCTTATCAGTATTAATAAAGATATCTATCTTTCACTTTTAGAAACTATTAAAAAAAATGTATTGTATGCAGATTTTTATATAGAAAATGTAGAATTTGCCAATGATTTTAATAAACTCGATAGATATAATTATATTTTAGATTTTAAGGACATCACAGATTTACATGATGTTTTAAGTTCTCATCATTTGAGAAAAATTAAAAAATTTAAAAAATTAAATTATCAATTCATTCATTTGACCAACATTTCAGAATATTTTTTAGATGATTATTTATGTAATTCTAAATATTTGATTAAACTTAAAAACCTTAGAAAAATTATTATTGAATTAGGCAAATGTTTTGAAAATAGACAAGTCGGGGGCTGGTGGGCTATTAAACAAAATGATGATATCTTAGCAATAGCTTTAATTTCAAAGTACCAAAATAAATTAGTTTTGCATGCTTTTGCATCAAATGATATTGGTAAAAAGCAAGGTGTTATGCATTTTTTAATTTATCAGATAATCAAACAAGCTCAAAATAATGGTATTAATATTATAGATTTCGATGGTGGCAATAACTATAAAATGGCTTTCTTTTATGAAGGTTTTGGTGGCAAACCATATAAATATGTGGAATTGATAATAAAGCAATTTTCCTTTTAATTTATTTTAAAATATTAATAATTTTAGACTAATAATAATTATTGTTAGTTATATCAATTTAAATTATCTGTAATATGTAAAATTTTATTTATTTTAAAAATAATTTATTTTAAAAATAATTTTTATATTTGTTGCATTAAAATAAAAATATTATGAAAAAAATTTTATTATTAACATTTTCAGTAGTATTATTTTGTAATATCGTTTTCTCACAGGATTGGATTTACCTAAATAATGACAATAAAGCAAAAGCTGAATTTAATTTAAATGAAGCTAAAACTTCTAAAACTAATATAAGCATTCAATTCACAATAAATGCTTATAGGCTAAAAGAAGTAAATGTAAACAATCAAAATTCTTATATCGTAGAAGCACCTGATGCTGCGAAAATATTGATAAAGGGGGCACCAGATTTACCACTTTACGCTAAATCTATCATTATACCAGATACTGGCGCAATGGAGGTTGTCATTAATAATACTGACTATATAGAAATACAAAATATAAATATTGCACCATCTAAAGGCAATCTATTGCGTACAGTAAATCCAGATACTGTTTCATACTATTATGGTCCAGAATATCAACAAAATAATTTCTTTCCAACTGATATTGTTTATTTACGAGACCCATATATTTTACGTGATTTCAGAGGTCAGGCTATAGTCGTTCAGCCATTTCAGTATAATCCAGTAACTAAAACTTTGCGCATTTACACCAATATTGACTTCACAGTCAGAGCTACTCAAGGAAGTGGCATTAATAAATTTCATAGAAATAAAGCTCTCCAATCCATAGATAGCGAATTTAAAGAAATTTATAAAAGACAATTTCTCAATTATAATTCTTCACTGAAATACACTCCACTTAATGACAATCCAGGTAGAATGCTTATCATCTCACCTTCAAGTTTTATTGCTACCATGCAACCTTTTGTAGAATGGAAAATTATGAAAGGTATTCCCTGCGAAATAGTAGATGTAGCTACTATTGGCAATAATGCTACTTCTATTAAAAATTATGTTACAAATTACTATAATACAAATGGTTTAACATATCTTCTTTTGGTTGGTGATTTTGCTCAGGTTACGTCACCTACAGGTTATTATTCTGGTGTTACAGGTGCCAAGGATAATACTTATGCATATGTCACTGGTAACGATCACTATCAGGAATTTTTCGTTGGGCGTTTCTCAGCAGAATCTGTTGCAGATTTACAAACACAAGTAACTCGTAGCATAAATTATGAAAAAAATCCTACCACTGGTACTTGGTTAGAAGGCACATTAGGAATAGCTTCTAACGAAGGTCCTGGTGATGATAATGAATATGATTATCAACATATTCGCAATATTCTAACAGATATGCTAAACTATAACTACACTACTAAATATGAATTATTTGATGGTAGTCAAGGTGGATCGGACGCATCAGGCAATCCCACTGCAAGTAATGTATCGGCAGTTGTCAATAATGGTGTTGGAAATATTTTTTATTGTGGGCATGGAGCTGATACATATTGGGTTACTAGTGGTTTTTCTAGCTCTAATGTTAATGCTTTAACAAATTATAATAAATTACCGTTTATTTATTCGGTAGCTTGTGTAGTAGGACATTTTAATGCTGGAACTTGCTTTTGTGAAGCTTGGATGAGAGCTAATAAAACTAGTGGACCAATTGGTGCTATTGGCATTTTCGG
>JAHDSP010000338.1 GCA_018432645.1 Bacteroidales bacterium
ATGCCATTAAAAGAATTAGAGCAATATATATTGAAAAACAAACATCTACCCGATGTGCCCACTCAAGATGAAATCTCAAAAGATGGTATGGATGTGTATGAGATGAATGCTATACTGCTAAAAAAGGTAGAGGAGCTGACGCTGTATATTATAGAGCAACAAAAACAAATAGAACAATTAGAAAATAAAATAAAAAACATAAAGTAATGAAGACAATGCTAATTTTAATAATCTCCTTTGTAGGAATTGCGACTTTTAGTAGTTGCGAAAAATTGGTAGATACTACATGGGTGTATTACAATGAAACTTATTGTGCAGACGCCTGGGGACAAAGTACTGTTCCAGAAGATGAAAAGAAGAAAAATATTGAAAAACATTTCAAGAATAAAGGCATAAAAATATTTAAAATTGAAATTAATGATGATGGTACTCCTGAAAGTTGTTTTTCTTGTGGGTGTAAGACAGGAAAAATAATAAAATGTAAAATAAAAGAAAGTGATGTGGCAACGATGATAAATGAAGAATTTTATCAATAATTTTTTTTAATATAAAATTAAGCATATGAAAACTCTTATCGAGAAACTGATATTCCGCCATCATTAGAATTTTGGTTGCAAACATACACTTTCTATTATGCAAAGAATATAGGATTAATTCAATATAAAACCAACAGTAATAATAATATTTTAATTAATTACAGTATTAACTTTTAAAAAATAATTTAAAATGAAAACAAAAATTAACCTTTTAATAATTTTAATATCAGTAGTGATTATTCTTACAAATTCGTGTAGAAGACCTTATGAATGTTGCATATGGGAAAAAGAAACAACAAGTATGAATGTTAATGTGGGTAAAATGAATTCTGAAATAAGTTATCAAAATACTACATCATTAGACAGTTTAGATACTTGTAAATATAATTTATTTCGTATTAACATGTCTTTTAATACGAAATACTTACCTTATGAAACATGTAGTTGCCCTGAGGATTCTATTGTTGGAAAAATAGAAAGTATTTTAATTATTTGCAATAATGATTATAATAGCAGTTTTAAGAGCGGAGATACAATCAATTCAATGATTTCCTGCATATATCAAAAAGAAAATGGTATTTATTTAGAAGAACCCATTTTAATTAATGACTATTTGCAATCATACCCCAATTGTAACCTAAGGATTAATTTGTTTTTAAATCAACCGACAGATACAACTTGTTTGCAATCCTTTACAATTTATTATAAAGAAACTGACGGAACAATATTTTCAGCCACAACAAAACCAATTTATGTAACGCCATAAATAATGAAGACATGAAAAGATTTGTGTTTATTATATGTTTGTTTTTCTTTTCTCTGAATGTCCTTGCTCAAAATACAGACAAAAGTAATTTTAGTTTAGGTCTTTTTATTGGTGAGGGAACAGGATTATTAACAAATTTTAGAATTAGTGATAAATTTGAAATTGAATGGAATATAGCCTATAATGAATTGTTTTATAAATATGGATATACAGATAAATATCCACATTATATAGGTCAAAAATATAACAATATCTACAGTTCATCTCTTTTATTAATTTATAAAAATAAATTTTTGGGTATCAATAAATTAATTTATCATTTTGCCATCGGCAGTCAAATTAGACTTATTACTGATTATATTCAAGGAATGCCTGATTCGATACCTCCTAATGTTATAATTATATATGACCCTACACCAAGAACTGAAATAGATTTAGGTATTAGTTCTTTGATAGGTCTTGAATATGAACTTAATAAAAACATATCAGTATTTTTTGATTTAGGTGCATATATTGAAATAATAGATGTTTTTTTATGGTCAAATTTTCAATTTAGAACAGGATTAATATATCGTTTAAATTATAAAAAGAAAGAATAAACAGCCGGGAACACGCAATAAAAAACAAATTAACAGTTGGCAGTAATGCTGTAATAAAAAGGGAAAATTATAAACGAATGAGTTATGTAGAAAAAGAAAAATACTATTTAGAAAATAAACACTTGTTTGGTATGCCATTCCTAAAAAAACATATATTGCTCAAAACTTTGACGTCATTTCATAAAAAATAATTATTGACATTCTATTTTTTCGATTAAATATCAAAAAATTCATTTAATTTTGTATTGTCAAGCTTTTAAAATTAAATATCATGAAAAAATCAATCCTAATTATCATAATAATCTCATTTAGCATTTTAGCCTCCGGGCAAACAGGGAAATTTTCAGGTGGCTTATTGTTTTCTCCTGAGATGAACTTTTACGAAGCTGAAAATAATGATAAAAAAGCAAGCATAAATTACAGATATGGTCTGATAGGTGAATTTAAAATTAATGATTATATATACATTCAAAGCGGTATAAGTCACATAAAACAGACCTATAATATAATGAGAGCATATAAACACTGTGCCTTTCTTGAACCTGGGGAATTTTGTCTTGAAATATTAAGATATATTAATAAAACAGAATATTACTTAATTAGTGTGCCTCTTAATATAAAATTTGTAAAATTATTAGGTGATAATAAAATATCACCCTTTGTTTCCTTAAATATAAACAATAACTTTCATTTACTTAGTAAATATTATTCTGATTATGACTCAAATGTTGATGAGTTAAAAGAAGTAAAATATTTTGGGAATACTGGAAATATTGGTTTTGGTATTGAATATTTATTATGGAGCAAAATCAAAATGAATTTATCTACCCATATAAGGATTATTGAATATCGTAAAAAAGATCCTATAGTTTATGAAAAAGAAGATCAGATAAATACCTTCAATAATGTAGGTTTATCGATATCAATATTATATGTATTATAA
>JAHDSP010000389.1 GCA_018432645.1 Bacteroidales bacterium
ACTCCATTTTTTTACAAATTTAATAATATTTTTCTATAAACCAAATTACTTTTTAGATGGGGCGATTCATTGGGTCGATTCGTTGTAGGGGTAATTTGTGAATTGCCCCTACGATTCTTTCTCTACAATCGCTATCTCTTCGTCTGTCAATTCATATAATTGGTAGACCAATTGGTCGATTTCTTTTTCCCATGCGGTGGTATCTTCTGCGTGATTTGTTTTTTTGGCGTCGAGGATTTGATCTACAAGTGATTCTATTTGTGAAACAATGTGCTGATTGGATGGTGTGATGGGTGGAATGGGGAGCTTTAAAAAATCATATATATAAAACCTACCACCTTTTTCACCAAGTTTGGTTTTAATTAAATCATAATAAAAAGATACACATTGTGAATTAAATATTCCCTGTAAAAATTTTAATCTTGAATTAACTAAAAAATTAGCGGGAGCATTTATATACATATCCGAAGAAGCAATTGCTGTTATTAATTTACCGCCTACACCTGCCCACACCACCTTCTCTTTCTCAAACTCGGGATAATATGCACAAGCACGTAATTCCCACCAATAATCTCCTTGATCGTCCCGTTTTTTTGCTTTTGCTTCAAATTGCTTTAAATGGCTCATCAATGCCGGAAATTGGTTATTTATAAAATTTTCGGCATTTTCTTTATTTCTGTTTTCATTTGTCCAGCCTGCAGGGATAACTATCACCCACAGCCCAGCCCATTCATAATAATATCTTTTGATATCACGTCCACGAAGTATAGGCTTGATGATGGCCTCAGTACGGCGTCGCTCATCATCATCTTTGCAATTATCTAAAATCTCCTGACGTTTATTACTGTCTATTATAAAAGCTTCATTGAGACCTGTTTTTATTCCATAATAAATTTTCACGTCCCAATCTTTAAGAGGTTTGCCGATGCGCTCGATTTTTTCTTTTAGCTTTTGCTCAGCATCGCTACCTATAAACCATGCATCCTTTGTGAGTTTGGAAAGGATAACGGCTTTATCTCGCACTTGCTGCTCTATACTGATAGATATA
>JAHDSP010000032.1 GCA_018432645.1 Bacteroidales bacterium
ACTTTTTCTCTAGCAATAATCTTATTTCCAACAAGTATTTTAAAGATATATATACCATTGCTTAAATCTGAAACATCAAGTGTGTTTAACAAATCGCCTGCAAAGTTATAAAATATTACCTTTTGGCCAAGATAGTTGTATATTTCTACAGATATATTTTTATTATCTAATTCTGCTGATAATTCTATTGTTATTGTATTTTCTGCAGGATTGGGATATATTTTAACAAACTGAATTTGTTTAGTAATATTGTCGCCCAAGGTTTCTCCTTGTTGCGGTGCATTACGTAAGTCAACTATAAATTTTAATTCTTCTATTATTTCAGGGAATTTTTCATTATAAACCATACTTAATATTGCCTGAGCATTTACACTTACACTGGTTTCACTCTTTGCTATTTCTCGCACTGTCTGTTCTTGTGCAGATGTTAATTCAAAATATGTTTTTTCTGAAACACATAAATCTGACAATAAATTATAAAAATTATAAAAATTTTTATCTTCATCATTTTCTTGTGGCAATTGCTCAAGCAATATTTTTGCTTTTTCGCATTGATTTGCAACAAGATATGCCTGAACAAGTTGTTTTTTATTTATTAAATCCCTTTGCGTCTCAAGATAGGCAATTATGCTGTCTATTCCATTAATAGTAGTATCGTTCAGATATTGACGCATCAGTTCATTTTCTGCTATACCTGTTTGTGATACAATATAAGATATTTGCTGTTCCAGTTCTGCTCTTGCTGATGTGCCTGTTCGCACTTCCTGTATTTGCTGCTGAATATCGTCAGGTAATTTAAGTGTATTTAAAGCACTCATTACTGTATCTGTTACAGGAGAATTAGAAATAATTATTTCTTTTAATATGTCGGGAGGCAATGGTGTTGGTTTTTCTTTTATTGCTGCAAGCAGGACTCTGTCTGATAGATATGGCGAGGCACTCTCCAAAGCATTTTTTATTCTTTCAGGCTCTTCGTCCTGATGTATCTGAGCAAGTAATGTTTCTGTTTCTCCATTATCTATTAAACTTATTAATTCTTCTATTTCTAAATTGTTAGTATTAATGATTTGTTTTAGCACTACTGGTGTTAGACCAGAATTCAAATGCGAAGGACAAGAAATTTGAGAATCATATTCAATATCACAATTATGTAATGTAACTTTATCAGAACTATAACATTGCGGAACATAATCATCAGGTTCACTATGATGATTGTAATTAAATTTTGATGCATCTGAATTTACATGGATATCACTTGTACTTATACAGTTATGGCTAAATTTATTACCTGCTGGAAGGGCAGGATTGTTATCATGACAATATCCCTGCTTTTGAGCAATACGACCAGAAGTAACAGCAATATCAGCAGAAGAAATATTAAAATACTGATTACATAAAAATTGCAAACCCTGCCCAACATTAATTCCAATATGCTCAGGATTACTACTTTTTGATATTATCACTCCCCCAGCAGCATTTACGCCTTGTGCCTGAGTACCTATTGCTAATTTATCAAAAGTATTATTATAAATTTCATTAGCCTTTGTTCCTGAATTATTAACAATAATTCCTGCATGTCCATCATGAGATGTAGAAAAATTATTTTCTTCTACTTTGTAACCTGAACATTCTTTTAAGTACACTCCATAAGAATAAGAACGGTTAAACACATCACATGCTTCACATTCTTCACGTTCATTAGTTTGATCATTTATATTCCCAATAGTAGCTCCTATATCAAAATTATTTTTAGTAATTGTAGCATTATTTATACCTTTTAAAAATATACTTCTATGATTATTATCAAAATTATTCCCGTTAATTGTTAATGTTATTGCAGGGTTTGTATTACTGGCATAAATACCATAATACAGATTTTGAAAAGTATTTGGCTGGTATTCAGAGCAAGGATATATATAAGGATTTAAACATGATGGTTTAACCTCATAATTTGCATCAACGCTAGTAATACCATTGCCTCTATGTATGGTAGAATAAACACCTGTCGGGGCTGTATTTTGGAAAGTACAGCCCAAAAATTTGACGCCTTTCACATCATATAAACTTACAAATGTTTCAGGTAATGTGCCTGGGTCTGATAGTTGTGCATTTGTTTCAAAAGTGCAGTTATAAAAATAGCTGAAATTATCAATTTCACGACCATTAGGTAAAATATTATGATAAGAAAGAAATTCTATTACTTTTCGGTTATTAATAAAATTAGCATTTTTTGCATGTATAATACCGCCTGTATAATTCCATAGTATATTTCCAACAGTATCTTTTTGGCAGGTGGTAATGGCACAGCGGGCGTTTTCTATGGTAGCACCATTTTTTAATTCCACTACTCCCTGATTGCTTTCCGGATATTGAGATAAGTCTCTGTTGCCCCAGACTTCTATGCCCTGCCACATAGTACCACAGGCATTAGTTAAGGTGCCTCCATCTAATATTAATTTTGCACCTGGCTCAATAATTATTTTGGCTTGTTTTATAAAACCTATTTTTTCTCTTATTGTTAATGTATTTCCTGATTTTACTATTAAATCACTATTTATATACCTAACATCATACCATGTTTTATCAGATGTGATTTCTAAAGGAATATCAGAGTATGTAAAATAATCACAATTAAGCATACAATTATAGTTTTCATCATAAGGCCCTAAAAGAGGGTCAGAGTCATCACAATCCTCTTCATCAGGGCAAGTTGGGCAGGATAAAGGTTTAGGACCAATACCCCAGTTATAGAAGCCGTCGCCGTCTGCGTCTAAACATTGAATGTTTTGCTCTGTATAAATTAAACTATTTATTGGAGTTTGAATTCTGTGGGTTGTTTGAGGTGTACCTAACATATAAATATAACCACGATTAAATTCCCAAGGCCAAGCACCGACGCTATTTTTAAATATCCAATAATTTTGACCAATATATGAAGAATTTGGAGGGATGACTTCTCCTCCAGTATAATCTATATAATCGCCTTCTTTTATTATTCCATAACCTACTAAAACCATTGCGTGTGGCCAGAAAGGGTGCTGACTGGGTAACGGACCATATAAAATAAGATTTGATTTTATTTTCTCTTCTGTTAGCGTTACATCTGCATAATTATTTATACTTATTCTTTCAGGAGGATTAGGGGGTACAGAATTGCAATAACCTTTAAGTGCAATATAGGGATACCATGATTCATTTACTATACCAAAATTTTTTATTCGCGATAATGCATTAGATACAGAACCTTGTAAAGTAGGAGTAGTCCAGCAACAAGAAACCATCTCCTGTTCGGATAAATCAAAGTCAAAATGTTGATTATAATAAAGATTAATAACTCCTTCCAATGCACCAACTGCTGTAAATGCCCAACAAGTTCCTGCTGTTCTCCATTCTCCTCCATCGTTTACACAAGAAGTTGAATCAAAATAACATTCAAAACTATTAATAGAATTAAAATAGCATCCTTGCTGACATTTCACTGGCGTCATCCAGCCACTACCAGCAGGGTCTCCATCATAATAAGGATTTAAAGTAACTCCATCTGCCATATATTGATTATTTGCTCTATGTCGATTTCTCCAATCAAAATTTTTTACATATGTCGAAGTTGTTCTTACCTTCTCATAAGGAGAAAATTCATAAAAACCGCTAATGTAATATTCAAAGCCTTGTAAATTATATTTCTCTCCAAAGATCTTCTTTTTATCTGCATATGATAGGTGTGAATAAAAGGTTTCTCCTGCCCTCCATATCATTCCTTTTGCTTTTAATTGTTTATTTATAATAGATATTTTACTTAAAAGTTTTGTTTGGAATAATTGTGCTTGCAACTGTTTTAAATTATCAATAGGGATTTTACTCATATTGATTTTAGATATATGACATTGGGCATTAATTATTTGAATTTTGAGTGATTGAGGTGTTGTAGCATCAAGTAAGCACGTTTCTTCACACTTATTTGTGAAAGAAAAACTATTAAGTGTATCTATTAGAGGATAAGATTCAAATACAAGATATTCATTTTCATAACTATCTACTAATATAATCCGAACAATACTTGTATCGCTGTTTAACTGGACACTTCCGCTTATATTTAAACCATAAATAACTTCATTTCCAGTAAATGGATTTATCTCTTCATCAGTAACAAATGAGGTATTAACAATAATTTGTTGTGATTTTATAATATTAAATAACCCTACTATTAATAATATTACTAAAATTAATTTTTTTGTGTTTTTCATAATCTAAAATTTTTGATTTAATTATTCTATTATAATTTTTCCTGTTTGGATGATTTTATCATTATTTCTTATTATATATGTGTATAAACCTTGTGGTAAAGGTGTATCAAAACAAATCTGTGTTTTTCGAGAGATAATTAAATAAGTATATTTAAGTTGACCCAATGAATTATATATTTCAAATATTGAATTATTATTTAAAATTTCTGTATCTATAATGAAACATTTATTTATTGGGTTTGGATATATATTGAAACTTTGCTTTCCATATTGTAATATTTCATAGTTATTAGTTACGATATAACAGTCATTGTAATTACTGTTTTGATAACATAAAGTATCGTTCTCAAAAAAACAAAGTAATTCAAAACGAATTCCTACAACACCTTCTGTCATGCTATTGATAACCCCATATATACTTCCTATACCCTCAATCCAAACATCACTAAAAGATGAAATTATTGAATGTATAAAAATTCTTTTTCTATAATGAGTTGATATATAAATGGAATCAATAGAATCAACTATATATGGTTCAAAATAATTAATTGTATCACCTATATTTACATTGAAATCATATATTAAATATTCCTCATCATAACATTCATAATTCAAATAGTATACTTTTCTTGATGAATCTTCTCTAATATAACCTGAATAGGACCAGTTTATTAAATTTTCGTTATAAGTTTCTAATACTTTTTTGTAGATTAAGCCATTAATTATTGTATCATCTCCAAACCTTATATGTTGAGTTTTTAAAGTACTATCAAAAGTAGGAGGTCCGATATATTCAACAATTAAAGTACTCCACAATTTATTCGTATCAACAAGTTTATGATATTCTTGCCCATAACAAAACTGCACAATTACGACAAAGAGCAGTGTTAAAAATTCTTTTGGTCTCATATTTTTATATTTTTAAAGTTAAAAAACAAATTTACAAAAAAAAATTCAAATAACCAAATTTTTTTTATTATTTTTTTCATAATTTATTAGATTAAAGTTTTATTAATTTTTCCGTTCTTATAATTTTATTATTATCCCTTATTATCAGATAATATAAGCCATTTGGCTCGTTGGCTAAATCAATTATTATTTGATTATTTTTTAAGTTAGGATTATATATAATTTTCTGATCTATTGAATTATAAACCATAAGATTTATTTCTGATATATCAATATCTGATGATAGAGTTATTATTATTTTATCTTTAAATGGATTGGGAAAAATTTCAATTTTTTGTTTTTTTTCCTCATTTATGTTTGATAGTAAACCTCTCTTGAATATTACACCATAATTTCCATATAAACTAATACTAACAGCAAAACTACTATCAAGATTAATAAAAGAAAAATCATATATAAATTTACCAGGTCCAATAAAACTATCTGATGTGCATGTATTTATACCCATTGAACCTTCACCTCCCATATCTGACCAAGAGTAATAAAATGAACAACTGTCAATTACTTTTAAAGATTTAATTGACCATTGAGTTACAATTTTATTCCACGTATTACCAAAATCTGTTGTTTTATAAATTCCGTCTTTATCATGACTAGGTGTAGCACTACTAACAAAGTAACCTATTCTTGCATCTATAAAATGTACACCTGTATAATAACTCACTGATAATGAATCGTAACGAATAGTATAAAAAGAACTTCCACTATTAGTAGTTTTTCTTAGTATTGATAATGGAAAATTATTGGTGCATATAAAACCAGTATCATTATCAATAAAAAAAACAGAGGCGATAGTTTTATCATAAGTTGAGTCAACAATCCAGTTTATTCCACCATTTGTTGTTTTTAATAAAATGCCTTTATTACCGCGAGTATAAAATAAATTACCTTCACCGCCTACAACCCAGCCAGTATCTTTATTAATAAAACTTAAGCTAAATAAATTCAAATTAGTAGAAATACCAATGTTTTCCCATGTTAGTCCCATATCATAGGTTTTAAGTATAGTTCCTTTTTCACCTACAACGTAGCCCGTTGTTTGGTTTACAAAATGCACTCTATACAAGGAATTAGTTGTGTTTGATGGAATAGAATCCCAGTGCTCACCGCTATCGGTTGTTCGTATGATATAACCATTAGCACCAACAGCAACCACTGTATCGTAATTAATACAGTAAACGCCATACAATGGGTAAGATGGCACAAAATTTAATTGGTGCCAGCCGATTTCTTGGGAATTTATTTGTTTTACCGGGAAAGCAAAACTCATAAGGAGCATTACAATAATTGTTATAAATTCTTTTGGTCTCATATTATTATATTTTTAATATTAAAAAACAAGTATACAACAAAAAATTGAAATGAACAATTTTTTTTATTATTTGCATTTGTTATCGTATCTTCCCCAGAATTAATAATTTTTCGATTGTTCAATAGTCTTATGGTTATTGAGGAAATCTAGTTTTTTAATTATATAAATTTATTGCCTACATAAAATTAAAGTCAAATACCCATTAACATATGCTTTAATATTTTTCAGGAAGATACATTAAAAAAAATAGACAATCTGATTTATAAACGTTATGACCTGACCAAAGAAGAAATAAAAATAATTTAAAATGGTTAAAATTATAGACAAAATATTATTGCATTACCATAGCACACGGTTTAAACCGTGTGCTATGGTAATGCTAACGAATAACTAATTTTTTAATTATATAAATTTATTGCCTACCTAAAATTGAAGTCAAATACCCATTAACATATACTTTAATATTTTTCAGGAAGATCCATTGTATAATTTTTTAGCTTAATTTTATTTATTTTTCAATTACTACTTTTTCTCTAGCAATAATCTTATTTCCAACAAGTATTTTAAAGATATATATACCATTGCTTAAATCTGAAACATCAAGTGTGTTTAACAAATCGCCTGCAAAGTTATAAAATATTACCTTTTGGCCAAGATAGTTGTAT
>JAHDSP010000457.1 GCA_018432645.1 Bacteroidales bacterium
ATTAGAAGATGCAAGAGTTCAACCCATTCACATATCTGATTTCCTAAAATCACGAATTTCTGATAATTCAGTGGTATGTGGTAGCAATAAGAAAGCTTTCAAAACAGTTAATGCAGAACATATAAAACACAAAGAAATTACAAACAAAAACAAGATGAAGCAAGGAATATATAGTGTATCAACTGTTCATGAGAAGATAACAGCTTTTGTAGGATGGATTTATTTCAAGTTTCGTGGAGTGGCTACAAAATATTTAACAAACTACATTATGTGGTTTGTTATTAAGGGGAAGTATCTAGCAGATAGGATTATAGAAGATACGGGAAGGATATTGAATTTGGCGGCGTCGGATAGGGGTGCATGGAAGCGATACAGAGATTTAATATCTCAAACATATTTAATCTATAACATTTAAATATTATATACAAATCCCTTTTTTACCAAATTTATATTACGATATTTATTTTTGATTTTTTTATTCTACTATGGAAATCTTGATAGTATTTATATGTTTTTTCGCATTTATCGGCATACTAGCAGTATGTATGACCCAATCACCAGGTTCTAAATATTCATTTTCTTTTAAAAGGTTAAGTGTATCTTCTATTGTTTCATCAGTACTATTTTGATTATCATAAAAGAAAGATCTTACTCCCCATATGAGAGAAAGCTTTCTAATAACTTTATCTTGAGAAGTAAAAGCAAAAATAGGTACAGGCGAACGATAAGAAGAAATTTGAATAATGGATGACCCTGTATATGTGAGACCAATTATCGCAGAGATAGGATATGTTAAAACGACATCAGCTGCTATAGATGCAGTAACATATTGAATTTTGTTACAATTAATTTTGAGTGGTGAAGCCATTTTGAAATTTCTAGTTAGTAATTTATTAAATTCTGAATTATTTTCGACCTCGCCAATGATTTTAGCCATAGTTTCTATAACCAAAATAGGATTTTTGCCAAGGCTTGTTTCGTCAGTTAATAGTAGAGCATCTGTACCATCTAGTACCGCATTTGCAATATCAGTGACCTCTGCACGAGATGGAATAATATCATCTATCATACTTCTGAGTAATTGTGTAGCCACTATGACAGGTTTAGCTAATTGTCGAGCTCTAGTGATAATTCTTTTTTGCCAAATAGGTAATTGATGTATAGGCACTTCTACACCTAGGTCTCCTCTAGCTATCATCACTCCATCAGATAAACTTATTATTTGATTTAACTGTTTTAGTGCTTCTGGTTTTTCTATTTTTGCTATTATACTTATATCACTATTGAGAGATTCTAAATATTTTCTTAACTGTATAATATCATTTGCACTTCTAATAAAAGAAAGTGCAAGCCAATCAAAATCATGATTAATAATAAATTTGATATCTTCTTTATCTTTATCAGTTAGAGAAGGAATAGATAGGTTTACATGAGGTATATTGAACCCTTTTTGTGATAATAATAGGCCACCGCGTATGACTTTAGCTTTTAATTCTTTTTCGCTTAAAATTTCTTCAATAGTTAATATTATTTTACCATCATCGATAAGTACTTGATCACCTTTATTAAGTTCATTAAAATTATCGTATCTTAGTGTGAAACCATCCTCATCACCTATAATTTCTTTATTTGTAATAAAAATGTAAGAATCATTTTTTAGGATAGTTCCTTCTTTTATTTCACCAATTCTAAGTTTAGGACCTTGCAAATCTGCTAAAATAGCACATGGTATTTTGAGTGTTGTAGATGTTTGTCTAATGATATTTATGATTTCTTCGAATTTTTCATAATTAAAATGTGAAAAATTTAATCTAAAAACATTTGTGCCTGCCAATAGCATTTTTTCTATAGTTTCTTTATCCCATGATGTTGGTCCAATGGTAGCTATTATTTTAGTACGTAAAAAATTTTTTCTCATTTTCTTATATTTTTACAAAATTTATACATATGATTAAATCTCTTTATTTTCAGCACTTATCTCTTCTTTTTTATTATAATTATATCTTCAAAACTTGTTTACTTATATTTGGATTTTTAATTAACAGTCCATAACCATTTCTTTCCCATTTAACATCAAAAAAATCATTATTTTTAATTATTTCTTTCCATGCTCGATACATACTTCGAGAATAGTTAATATCATCTAAAATTACAATTGATTGCTCTTGTAGAATAGCAGGTAATTGATTAATTATATTAATAGTAGCTTCGTAATGATGCGAACCATCTACAATTATTAATTCAAATTTTTTATTCTCGTTAATAAATTTATCTATTGCAGTATTAAAATCTAGATTAAAATTATGTAAATTCACTAAATTTAATTCATTTTTCAAATTAGTAATATAATTATTAAGTACAGTTATTCCTTCTATAGTATAAATTTCTGTAAGTGGTAACGATAAAGAAAGCATAGCAGATGTTTTCCCAAATCCTCCGCCTAATTCTAAAATTTTTTTGGCATGAAAATATTCGGCTAATCCTATAATATATCTGCGTTTTTGCAATTTAGTAGATATTCTTTTTTGCCATTTATTTACTCTAATTTTTATAAATTTTTTGTTAGCGCCTATTGATTGAAACTCGATATATTCGGTGCATTTAGATAATTTATTTTGATATGATACGATTTGTTGTGGTATTCTATAATCCATTCTGTATGTTTTTAAATATAATTGATATAGAAATGGCGAATGCAAATTTATTGGATTTTTTTTAGTCAAATAGTATTGTAAACTATAATAAAATCTAAAAAAAGTATTTCCCATTTTTTTACTTACAACCTTTTAATTAATCTATAGATTGTGCATCTACACATATTTCATGAATTGTGTTATATAATTTCTCTATTACATCTTGTGGAATATTCTCTAATTGTGCTTTTTCAATAATTCTATTTAATTTATCATTATATATTTGAGGTTGATAAATAGGAATATTGAGAGATTTTTTGACTTTTCCAATTTGTTTGCACAATTTATATCTTTTTATAAATAAAATAAATAGCTTTTTATCTATTTCATTCAATTCACTCCTTAGCTGTACTAGATTATCACTATTAAACATTTTATATAATTTATTTAATAAAAAATTGAACAATAATTAAAACAGTATTTAAAAATGATAAATAAGGAGATACTTCGCTTACAGCTCTGTATAGGACTCTTTGTTTAGGAATAATATATATCATATCACCATCCTTTAGATAAACATTCCCTAAATATAGATTTTCTTTATCTTGTAAATTTACCTGATAAAAAGAGAAATTTTGTTCATTATTCAATGGTCTAGCTATTATGATTTTATCAGAATTAGCTTCTCCTATGCCACCACTGCCCGTAATGGCATCTAGTAATGTAATATATGAATTAGAAAAAGGAATTACTGTTGCATCACCATTGCCTTGCGAAAAAACATAAACTTTTTTATTTGTCCAGCTAAGGATTATATATGGATCGGTGATAAAATGCGAATATAATTTAGTAAGAGTATCTTTAAATGTCTCTATATGCATACCTTCTGCATAAATATCACCTAATAATGGTAAATCAATATTACCATTTTCATTAACATAATAGCTTATATTAGATGTATTTCCGCTATTTATTGTATTATTAACATTAGGCGAAATAACTAGTTGTTCACCATTATTAGGATAAATAGATATAATAAATTGATCTCCTTTTTTAATAGTTTGAGCTGGTGGTATTTGAAGCTCATTAATATCTTTTAGATCCTTTTCATTCAAATTAGTCATCAATAAATTAGGATAATAATAACTTGAGCATGATGTTAAAATCAATAATAATAACAATACAAATAAATAATTAAATTTCATTTTTTAATAAATTAAAAAATCTTACAAAGATAAACTTTATAAATAAATTAGAAAATTTTATTTTTATAATAATTATAACCAAAAAGTGCAAGGTCATATTTAATCGGATCTACAGGATCTAATAATTTCAGATTATTTGTTAATTCCAATACTGCTTTCAGGTCATTTTGTTTACGTGATAAAAGTCCTAATTCTCGTGCGGCCATTCCTACATGAAGATCTAAAGGTATATATAGAGAGGATGTCGGTATATTTTGCCATATTCCAAAATCTAATCCTTCATTATTGTTGCGAACCATCCATCTAAAATATAAATTAATTCTTTTACAAGCACTATTATTATCTGGGTTGGGAATATGTTTTTCGCTGCGTAGCTCATGAGGTACAGACAAAAATAAATCTCTGATAGCTCTAATGCTATCTAACAAATCATTATTTTTATCATAATGAATTTTAACGAAATTATTTAAACTATCATATTTGAAATATATCTGGCGTAGGGCATCTAAAAAATAAAATAAATCCATTGGTTGAAAAGTACGGTAAACAAAAGATTCACAAGATTTCCATTTATTTTTTTGCCCCGTTACGAATTTATATGGCTGATAATTCATCAATTGCATTAAATTATTAGCTGCTTTTACAATATTTTCACGTTTCCCCCAAGCAATGATAGCACTAAAAAAACCCGCTACTTCTATATCTAAAGGATCAGAGAAAATAGCGGGAATTTTAATTGGATCTATTTCCCAATATTTTGGTTGAGAAAATTCTGTATAATAAGAATCTAATAGAAATTTTGTATTATTCAACTAGATTTATCTAATTTGTTTGATTATCTCTTGTCCTACTTTAATAGCATTTAAATTAGCTGGTATCAAATGATGATGGCGTTCTGGAAGAGATTCTTTGAGGCCTTCTTCGATATATTCCAAAGATACTATAGGCTTTAGTTTTAGATAACCACCTAGCACGAACATGTTAAAAATTTTCATATTACCTATTTCAACAGCTTTGCTAGAAGCTTCTATTTGATAAATTTTTATATCTGTTCTTTCAGGTTGACGAGTGATGCCATGAGGATCATATATTAAGATGCCACCTGGTTTTACAGAATTTTCAAATTTATCTAAAGAAGGTTGATTTAAGATTATTGCTGTGTCAAATTCATTTAATACAGGACTACTAATACGTTCATCACTAAGGATAACTGTTACATTAGAGGTACCCCCACGCATTTCTGGACCATAGGATGGAAACCAACTAACATTTAGACCTTGCTTCATACCAGTAGTTGCTAAAATCTTACCCATTGATAGGACACCTTGTCCACCAAAACCTGCGATAATTATTTCTTCTGTCATAATAATACAATTTTATAATTCTTTAATTATTTGGCCATCTACCTTTATATCACCTAGAGGGAAAACTTTGAACATATTTTCCTCCATCCATTTATTAGCCTCTATAGGTGTCATTTTCCATCCACTATTACAGTTAGAAACTATTTCTATAAAGGATAATCCTTTATTTAGCTGCTGATTTTCAAAAGCTTTTCTAATTGCTTTTTTAGCTTTTCTAACGTTAGCGGGTTTATGAACAGATTGTCTAGTAACATAATATGTACCTGGCAGTTTAGCAACTAATTCTGTCATATGTATAGGATGACCCATCACTTGTGGATCTCTACCATATGGAGAAGTAGCAGTTACCATACCGTCTAATGTAGTGGGTGCCATTTGTCCACCTGTCATACCATAAATACCATTATTTATGAAAATGACGACAATATTTTCTCCTCTATTACATGCATGCAGAGTTTCATTACCACCTATAGCAGCTAGATCTCCATCACCCTGATAAGTAAAAACAAATTTATTAGGATAGAGTCTTTTAATAGCAGTAGCAAGGGCGGTAGCTCTACCA
>JAHDSP010000081.1 GCA_018432645.1 Bacteroidales bacterium
AAATTTGCACAATGGATTATTCGTATTACTCATAATGCTGTGATAGATCATTTCAGATATCAGAATAAGTATGCTACCTCACCTTCAAATGAAGATGATGACAATGGTAATTATGTCTTTGACAATATTAGTGTAAATAATTATATTTCTCCCGAAGATATTTTAATAAAAAAAGAAAATAAAGTTTTGATACAGCAAGCCGTTTCTACTTTATCTAAAAAACAGCAAGAGGTTATTTATCTTAGGTTGAATGAGGATAAATGTTTCAGAGAAATAGCAAATGTTCAAAATATTAGTATTAATACTGCTCTTGGGAGAATGCGTTATGCTATTATGAATGTAAAGAAAAAAATTAATCCCTATATTTAAGTTAATATTGAATATAAAGATTTCATTATTTTTTAATGTTTTTTTAATGTTTTTGAAAATTTTAGATTAATTTTGTAATTATTATTAAGTGATTATTTTATAAAATTATATGAAAAAGAAACTGGTATTATTACAATTATTTTTACCAATAATATTATTAGGTCAATTAAATATTAATACCTCATACACGCCACAGCAATTGGTAGAGGATTATTTAATTGGCCCTGGTATTACAGTATCAAATGTTACTTATCGTGGACAGTTATCTCAATTTGCTTTTTTTTCTAATGGTAATAGTACAGCATTAGGAATGGATGAAGGGATAATATTATGCACTGGTAATGCTACACAAATAGCTCAAAGTGCTGGTAGTCATATGAGTAGTAGTTTGGGTGGTAATGGAGTAGATGAATTAGATGCTATCATTAATAATCCATCCTATGATACTAATGATGGGGCAGTCCTAGAATTTGATTTTATTCCTCAAGATACCATGCTTTCATTTTATTACATTTTTGGTAGTGAAGAATATCCAGAATTTGTTTGTTCTTCTTATAACGATATTTTTGCTTTTTTGATCTCTGGTATTAATCCTTCTGGTGGAATGTATGTGGACGAAAATATTGCTTTGATTCCAGGCACTGATTTACCAGTGGCTATTAATACAGTTAATCCAGGAATTCCAGGAACTAGTTATTCTCCATCAGGATGTACTAGTTTATCATATTCTTCATTATATGTGAGTAATTCATCTCAGCAGCCTGTATTTGATGGGTTTACTGTACCTCTTGTAGCCGTTGCCAAAGTCATTCCCTGTCAGACATATCATATTAAGTTATGCATAGCAGATGTAAGTGATGGTATATATGATAGTGGTGTTTTCCTTAAAAGGAATTCTTTTATAACAAATCAACCAGTTATAAATATTGTTAGTCCTTATGCTAGTCAAGACACTATCTATGAAGGCTGTGCTCCTGTTGAAATCACTATTTCTCATCCTGATCCTGTGCCTGTGCCTACAAATATATATTTAGGATTATCTGGTACAGCAACTATTGGTGTTGATTGCTCTAATTTGCCTGCTATAGCTACTATTCCTGCAGACTCTACTTCTGTTACATATACTTTATATGCTTATCCTGATACTTTAGATGAAGGCGATGAATCTATTATTATTACAATTGGAGGTTATTGTGGCATTATTAGCTCAGATACTATATGGATAAAAGATAATCCTTTCAGAGTAAATTTGTCAGATACTATTATTTGTGAGAATGAGGGTCCCATTACTTTAAATCCAACAATTATAGATGGGAATCACCCCTACTCTTTTATCTGGAATACTGATGATACATTAGGTAGTATAACAGTTTTTCCTGACTCTACAACAGTTTATTCTGTTACTGTTACAGATAGTTTGAGTTGTAATGCAACTGCTGAGGCTACTATTACTGTGAATCCTCTTCCTAATGTATCTATAAATCCAGAAGATACTACTATTTGTAGAGGTAATAGTGTTTCTCTAGTAGCTAGTGGTGCTGATACTTATATTTGGTCTAATGGAGATACTAATGACACATTAGTTGTTACTCCTTATTCTACTACTACATATTCTGTAACAGCAACAAATTTAGTTAATTGTTCTAATAGTGCTCAAGCTACTATAAATGTTATTCCTATGCCTGAATTAGTTATTTCTGCTTCCCCACCAGCTATTTGTGTTGGTGAAAGTACTAGAATTAGAGCAAGTGGAGCAGATAATTATGTATGGAATACTGGTGATAGTACAAGCCAGATTATTGTGGCTCCAGAGAATACTACTAGTTATACTGTTACTGGTTTTGTACAAAATTGTAATGTAACTAATAGTATTACTATAGAGGTTTATCCTACTCCTGATGTTATACTTACTGTTTCTCAAACTCATATTTTACAAGGAGATATTATAGATCTACAGGCAGAGGGTGCTATTGAATATCAATGGTATGGAGATAATTCGATTAGTTGCTTGAATTGTGATATTATAACAGCAGCACCTAATTCTTCTAATGAAATATGTGTTGTAGGATTTAATAGTAATTGTACTGATACTGCTTGTGCATATATAGAGGTAGAGCCTTGCGAAATTTTCATACCTAATGCATTTACACCTATTAAAAATGACCTCAATGACACTTGGCAAATATTTACTCAATGTCCTATTGGTATTGGTGAATTAAGAATTTATGATAGATGGGGAAAACAGATCTTTTACACTACAAATTTAACTGATAGCTGGGATGGCACTTATAATGGCGAAAGAGTAAAACCAGGTGTTTATGTCTATAAAATATTATTCTCTTATTCTCATACTCCTACTATCTTTTATACTTATCAAGGTTCTATTATGGTATTAGAATAAAATTGCATTATGTCTATTCCTTTAGCAGAGCAATTGAGACCAACAAATTGGGAAGAATTTGTTGGACAAGAACATTTAGTTGGTAAAAATGGTGTGATTCGTAAGTTGCTAGCATCTAAAACTTTACCTTCTATCATATTGTGGGGACCACCTGGTACTGGCAAAACTACTATTGCTGGGTTAATAGCTGATGAGCTCCAAGTCCCTTTTTTTAAATTAAATGCTATCGATGCTGGTGTTAAAGACATCAGAAACATTATTCAAAAAGCTCAACCATATAAAACTGCTATATTATTTCTGGATGAGATACATCGTTTTTCTAAATCTCAGCAAGATAGTCTATTACATGCTGTAGAGAAAGGCACTATTACTCTGATAGGTGCTACAACGGAGAATCCTTCTTTTGAGATCATTTCTCCATTATTGTCACGTTGTCAGGTATATGTCCTCAAACCTTTAGATATTTCTGATTTAGAAAAACTTTTGCAAAGAGCTATTGATTTTTATTTATCAAAAAATATATCTTTAGATATTCAAGAAAAAGAAGCTTTATTTACATATAGTGGAGGAGACGCTAGGAAACTATATAATGTAGTAGAATTATTAGTTGATAGCTCTGATGGTAATGCTGTGGTAATAACTAATGACTCTGTGGAGGAAATAGTGAAACAAAAATTTCTGCTTTATGATAAACAAGGAGAATATCATTATGATCTTATTTCAGCTTTTATAAAATCTGTGAGAAATAGTGATCCTAATGCAGCCATTTATTGGATGGCACGAATGCTAGAGGGTGGCGAAGATCCACTATTTATTGCTCGTAGGATGATCATCTTAGCATCAGAAGATATAGGCTTGGCTAATCCTAATGCTTTACTGCTGGCTAATGCATGTTTCGATGCTGTTCATAAAATTGGTATGCCAGAGGCTAGAATAGTTTTAGCTGAGTGTGCTGTTTATTTAGCTTCGTCTCCCAAAAGTAATGCTAGCTATATGGCTATCGAAAGAGCTACTGAATTAATTCATCAAACTGGTAATCTCTCTGTGCCACTGCATCTACGTAATGCTCCTACTCAACTAATGCGTTCTCTCAATTATCATAAAGGTTATAAATATCCACATGATTTTCCAAATCATTTCATAGAGCAAGAATGTTTGCCTACTGAGATTTCGGGTACTACCTTTTATTTCCCTGCTGATAATTCCAAAGAAAATGAACTAAAAAATTATCTCAAAAAATTATGGAAAGACAAATATAATTTTTAAGAATAAATTAAATCTTAAATTATAA
This sequence comes from Bacteroidales bacterium, assembly GCA_018432645.1. GTDB lineage: Bacteria > Bacteroidota > Bacteroidia > Bacteroidales > DTU049 > DTU049. Next base: position 4,062 of record JAHDSP010000081.1, read on the forward strand.
ATATTTCGTTAGTTTTATTTATTATTTTTCACACATTTTCTCCTCCTCACCTCGTCTCTCAGCCTCCCAGCCTCACTCATCAACTCATCAACTAATCAACTTTTAAACTCATCACCTATCACCTATCACCTATCTACTATTACCTCGTCTCCCCCTCTCCTTTTCACTTTTTCACCGATTCTACTATAAAAAATCAAATATAAATAAGAAATTAATAAAATGCTATAAGCATATTGCATATTAATTTTATCACTTAGCCAGCCAAAAAATGGACCCATTATAGCACCGCCTATGATGCCCATTATTAGAAGTGCAGAGACGATTTCTGCTTTATCACCAGAATTTCTAATCGCTATAGGCCATATGCTAGGCCACATTATAGAATGTGCGAAACCTAATATAGGAACAGCAAATACAGATATATTACGCGGTAATACTAAAATGGCAATTGTTATAGCGATTCCTAAAATACTAAACAACATTAGCATTTTTTCTTGCGAAATATATTTGGGTATTAGAACTATTCCTATTAAATAGCCTATTATCATACCAGTCATTACATATGATGTGAAATAGTGCGGAGTACTAAAATCTATGCACCAGTTGGAGATACATAAATTTAATGGTTGCAAATTAGATGTTTGTGCATAGGCTACGCTGCTATCTCCTGCTATGACTTCTGCTCCTACATATAAAAATATTGCTATAAATCCTAGCCATGAATGTGTAGGTATGCCTCTGAAAGAGTATTTTTGTTTTTTTGTTTTTTCTCTTGTATCTACTGGCTTCATAGCATAGAATATAAACATTAAAGCTATTAAACAAATAGCCATTATTAGGTATGGAGATATTATGGAATGTGCTAAATTATCTAAATAAACGGTTCTATCTGCTGTGGATAGCTGATTAATGTGTGAACTAATGTCTTGTGCTTTGGTAGAGCCAAATAATACTCCCCCTAGTATCAAACCACCTAATGCTCCCGCTATTTTATTTGCTATTCCCATTATGCTAATTCTTTTAGCGGCACTTTCTATTGATCCTAATAGTGTAACATATAGATTAGATGCTGTCTGCATTAAAGTCAATCCAGCTCCTTGCAGAAATAATCCTATTAAAAAGATAGGAAAAGATCTGTATATAGCTGCTGGTATAAAAATCAATGAGCCTAATATTATCAAACCTAATCCAATCAATATTCCTCTGATCAATGATATTCGCTCTAATAATAATGCTGATGGAATGGCTAATAGAAAATATGATATATAAAAAGCTGTTGTTACAAGAAATGCTTCAAACCATCCTATCTCACATATTATTCTGAAATATGGTATCAGTATACTATTTAACCAAGTGAAAAAACCAAATACAAAAAATAATATTCCTATACTCAACAGTGAACGCCTCTCACCAACTCTATCTATAGCTGTATTCATTTGATTATTTTTTTTAAAATTAAATTGCCAAAATTATTATTTTTTTACAAATGATTAATATTAATTTAATGTATTTTTTAATTTATTTATATTAATTTTG
>JAHDSP010000398.1 GCA_018432645.1 Bacteroidales bacterium
ATTACATATTGATAATTTGTTTGCTCTGCCTCATATAGGCTATTACACAAATGAAGCATTAGAGAGACGAGCAGATATAGGTATTAGAAATTTAATTAATTATTTAAATGGAAATGTTACTAATGAAGTGTGCTAGGAGACGGAGTGAGTGGGAGAAATGGTGATGGGGAGAAAAGGAGACGGGGAGACGGGGAGAGAATAAGTGATGAGTGATAAATGATAGGTGATAAGTGATAAGTGATGAGAAACTGGGAGAAATGTAGAATGGGTGATGATGAGTGGGTTGTTAGTTTAATTTGTAAATAAATCTATGAGTAAAAAAATAAAATTCATTAATTTATACTTAATAATAAGTTTAAATTTTTTATTACTAGTTTGTTCATTATCTGGACAGAGTATAGCTAGATGGGGTTTGCCATTTATTAAAAATTATTATCCGTATGAATATAATGGATATTCTCAAAATTGGGATATTACTTTTGATAGTACAGGTATATTATGGTTAGCAAATGGTGATGGACTGATGAGCTTCGATGGTATCAACTGGCATAAATATTTTTTGCCAAATAATGATGCTATTGCTAGCATTGTCATTGATAATGACAGAATATATGTGGGTTCTAAAAATGAATTTGGGTATTTCCTGATTTCTAATCCTAAAACTTATAAATATGTCTCATTAACTAATAAAGCTAAAAATTTATCTTTTTCAAATGACTATTTTTTGAGTACTGCTAAAACAAATTATGGAATTTATCTATCAGATAATAATAGCGTTGTTAGATTAATAAAAGATAAAGTAGATGTGCTTTTTACTAATGTCAAAGGGAATCTTATTAATTTTAATAATTCAGCTTTTTTTTATAATCCAAAGACAGGTTTATACCTTTTGTCTGGTTCTAAATTATTATATATCAAAGGAAACTATCCTCTAAATAGTCAAATATTTATGTTTTTGCCATATGCCAATGATACATTGTTAATAATCGACGCTGCAGCTGGTATATATAAAGGCATTTTAAATATAGATAATATCGCATCACCTACATTAAACATCGAAGAAATAGATTTCTCCTTTGAAAAAGAATTATTGCAAAATAGCATATTAGATGCTAAAAAATCTTCTGATAGTTATATTTTTTCAACTTATTTCGGTGGCACCTATGTGTATGATTTAGATTTTAATTTACAATATATTCTTAATCATTCTTCACAACTTATTAGTTTAACGCATAATAAAATAGCATTGGATCCTAATGAAAATATATGGCTAGCAATGGACTATGGAATAGCCAAAATAAATACTCATAATCCTTTTACGTTATTATCAAAAGTGCATGGGCTCACTACTTCTATTTTGGATGTAATTTTTTTTAATAATAAATTAATCGCAGGAGGATGGACTAATTTATTTGTAGAAGAAATAGATAAAAGTACAAATTATTTCAAAAAAATATCAATAGATAATATCTGCTGGCAATTAAAAAAAATAAAATTTGATAAAGATAGTTTTGTAATCGTAGCATCTAATATAGGATTGTATGCATTAGATTATAAGAATAACATTATACCTATAGATACTGGTAATTTTCGTACTATAAATGTAACGACCTCGCCTACATACTTCACTGCTACTACAGAAAACTTTTTCAATATTTATTATTATAAAAATAAAAAATTTGTAAAAACATTATCTCTCCCACTACCAGTAGGCATTACTTTTTCTAATATAAATTTTAAGAGTTCAGATAGTTCTTATGTTCATTATATTTCTTGTGATGAGCCCAAAATTATTAAAATAACTACTTCTAATGATTTGCAAGAAATGCAAGTATTAGATTTGCCATCAAAAAAAGTATTTTCTTCTGGTTATTTATTAGAAAAAGACCAAAATAATATATTGGTTTATTCTCCAAACAATATTTGGCGATTAAACATTAATAACGATAAAATAACATTAGCAGAACCTGCTTTAAGGAATTTTTATGATTCATTACATTTTATAAATATCATGAAAATTTTTGGTGATACCATTTGGCTACAGACCTCATCTAAGCAATTACCTAATAAACCAATTTATTTAATGATGAGAGAAAATGGTAAATATGTTACTAAAAAAACTTTACAAATGTTTCATGAATTAGAAGTTTTGTCTATTAAAAAAGGTCCTAACGATAATATTCTATTTTCTACAGACGACGGCATTTTTGTACTAAATCAAAAAAAATTATTTAAAAAATCTGCTCCCTTGAGATTATATGCTACATTAAATATAAATGCCAAAGATACTAACTATATAATAACCAATTACTCTCTGATAGATACTACCATAAAAATACCTTATCCTCTTAATAAGCTCAGCATAGAGTGGCGAACTAACCTCATAGAAAGAGAGATGACAAACAACATAAAATTTAGTTTTTATTTAGAAGGATATGATAGAGATTGGTCTGAATGGACTACACATCATAGTAGAGAATATAATAATTTGAAGCCAGGTAACTACACTTTTCATATAAAAGCTATCGATGAGAATGAACAAATCACAACCTTAGTTAATATACCCTTACACATCAATGTACCATTTTATAGGACGGTAGTTTCATATATTTTCTATGCTATTTTAGGTATTTTAGCTATTTATGCTATTGTATATTTTTCTAATAGATTGATATTGAGAAGAAATAAACTTTTAGAGGAATATGCTCTTTCTAAAAATAAAGAAAACTTACAAAAAACCTTACAATTAGAAAAAGAAAAGGAAAAAGCTGATAGATTACTGATAAACATATTGCCAGTGAGGGTGGCAAATGAATTAAAAGAAACAGGTAAGGTAGAAGCTGAGTTTTATTCTTCTGTATCCGTTATTTTTACTGATTTTACTTCTTTTAGTCAGTTAAGTGATCAATTAGATTCTGAATTAATCGTTAATAATCTAGATTATATATTTGGTAAATTCGATGAGATATGTGTGAGGAATAAACTAGAAAAATTAAAAACTATTGGAGACTCTCATATGAGTGTAGGCGGCATACCTATTCGTAATCAAACTCATGCTATAGATACAGCATTGGCAGCACTAGAGATGCAACAATTTATCCAAAAATTTTATAAAATTAATCCAGAAAATGAGATATGGAAACTACGTATCGGCATTAATACTGGTGAAGTAGTAGCTGGTGTTGTAGGTAAAAGAAAATTTGCTTTTGACATTTGGGGAGATACTGTAAATACCGCTAATCGATTACAAAGTTCTTGTGAAAGTAATAAAATTAATATCTCTGCTACTACATATGAACTATTAAAAGACTTTTTTGAGGTAGAATATAGAGGAGAGATAACTATCAAATATAAAGGCCCCACTCCTATGTATTATTTGTTGAGAATAAAAGAAGAATATTCTAATGATGATGAAGGATATAGACCTAATAAAGAATTTTGGGATAAATATAATACTCTAGTAGATTATTCTAGTCTTATAAATCTAGATAAATGGATAAGCAGTTAATATTTTTAAGCAATTTTTTATGTGTGGAATAGCTGGTATCTATTGCTCAAATGCTAATGATGATTTTTTACAAAAAATTTATCCTTTTACTCGTAGCTTATCTCATAGAGGTAAAGATGCTAATCATTTTTTTATAAATCAAGATATTGCTCTTGGACATCAGCGATTGTCTATTATCGATCTCAGTGAAAATGCTAATCAACCAATGACATCTATAAATGGTAGATATACTATTGTTTATAATGGAGAGCTATTCAATTATAATGATATCAAATATTATTTCTCTCATAAATATCCTGAATCATTTAGGCAATTAAGATCGTATTCTGATACTGAGATGATACTAGAGCTTTTTGCCATGGAAGGAGAAACTGTCTTTGATAAACTAGATGGTATGTTTAGTATAGCTATTTGGGACCAAATAGATCAATCATTAGTTTTAGCTAGAGATCCCATTGGCATTAAACCATTATACTTTTCAAAATTTGACAATTATTTTTGTTTTGCTTCTGAATTAAAAGCTTTCTATGAAATTTTACCTAATATATCTGTTGACGATATGGCTGTAGCTTACTACTTACATTTGGGATATATACCACATCCTTTTACTATTCTTTCTCAAGTAAAAAAATTCCCTGCGGGCCATTTTGCTAAAATAAAATATGATAATTTTGAGCTGCATCAATATCATTATTGCGAAGTAATAAGAAATCAAAATATTAAGTATCCCAAAGCAAGAGAGCAGGTAAAACAAGCTATAGAAAAAGCTGTAAAAGGAGCACTCGTAAGTGATGTGAAGATTGGAGTACTACTATCTGGAGGTATAGATAGCAGTTTAGTAGCTAGCATAGCTGCTATAAACCAAACTAATCCAATAACAGCATTTACTATTGAGCAAAAAGATAAAAATTTTAATGAAGGAGATTATGCTAGAAAAATAGCTAATTTCCTTGGCATAGAATATATGCCTCTAATGGTTGATTACGATTTTTTAACTCAAAATTTAGAAAATGTTCTGATAAAAATGGATGAACCATTAGCAGATTCTAGCTTTTTAGTTACTCATGCTATTAGCGATTTTGCAAGTAATTATGTAAAAGTAGCTCTATCTGGTGATGGTGGGGATGAATTATTTATGGGCTACGGTATGTATAGATGGGCTAAAAGATTAACAAATCCAGTAGTTAGTATCCTAAAACCATTTGCTAGTGCTATATTCAAAAATATTCCTTCACATAGATTTAATCGATGGGGACAGTTTTTTGATATCAAAGAGAATTTGCATTCTAATATTTTTTCAATTGAGAATAACTATTTCACTAGTTGGCAGCTAAAAGATTTATTAAATCAGGATTTTCAATTAAATTTCTCAAATATAAATATTGATGATGCTATTCTAAGGCAAGAATGGTTCGATTTTACCTATTATTTGCCAGATGATTTATTAGTGAAAGTAGATAGAGCTAGCATGGCAAACACTTTAGAACTTCGTCCACCATTATTGAGCACAGAGTTAGCAGATTTAGCATGGTCCATACCTGCAAAATATAAAATGCATGGTAATCAATTAAAAATAATGCTAAAAGATATTTTATCAGATTATCTACCCAGAGAGCTATATGATAGACCTAAAAAAGGGTTCGCTATTCCGTTGGCTAATTGGTGCCATAATGAGTTAAAAGATAATATTACTACTTCATTGACTAATCACCAAAGCTCTATTTATAATTTTATAAATTATAATTTTGTAAATAGTTTAATTTCAAATTTTTATCATGAAAATATTGAATATTTAGCAGGTAGAATATGGAATTTATATATATTAAATTATTATTTAGAATCTCATAAACTATGAACCAAAATAGCAAAACCATTTTATATGTTACATACGATGGATTGTCTGATCCAGTATC
>JAHDSP010000261.1 GCA_018432645.1 Bacteroidales bacterium
TCTTTTCAACATTTTATATTAAAAGAATACCTTTACAATAATTAGTAGGGGTTTAAAATTTTAAACCCCTACTTGCATTTCCCCGGCTTAACCCTTTCTTTTGTTACTTTTCTTTGTGTAGTTGACATAGCAAAGTAAATTAATAAAAAATTTATTCAAACAAAAATATTGTTATTTTTTTGAAATAATTTGGTTATTAATCAAACGCCTAATTCAATTTATTATTCTCTATTTTTTATTTTTATCGGACAACAATGAATTGTATAAATTTTTTCTTTAAATTTGCCAAATGAATAATTTGTGTAAATAGAATGTCTTATTTATGAGGTTCCAAAAAATTAATTTGTACATATTTATTTTTTTAAATTTACTATTTTTAAATTCTTCATTAAAAGCACAAGTTTTAGTAAGAATAGGCATTAAAAATGATTTATGCAATCTGAATATAAAAATATCAGAGGGTAATTATGCTCTAACTAATGGACATGATACGATTTTTTTGAAAAAGAATGATAGTATTACTCTGGATAATAATTTTAATAAATTAAATGTAAGATATGGAGTAGGAAATATGCGAGGAGACAGCATTTTATTGATTAATAAAAAAGAAAATAGTTCTTTTACTACCAAAATTAATGATAAATGGATAGAATACGAAGATAATGCTATATTTTATCCTAAAAATGGTACTAATATTACGTTTATAAATCAATTAGATATAGACAAATATGTTGCTTCTGTGATATTATCTGAAACATATCCTAATTTACCCTATGAATTTTATAAAGCCAAAGCTATAGTTATACGTACATACACTATTTATATGATAAATATAGAAAAAAAACATATAAATGATAAATATGATTTATGTAATACTACGCATTGTCAGGTGTATAGAGGTAAATGCAATAATCAAACAATAATTAATGCATGTAATGAAACTAAAAAGATGATAATTGTAGATAATGATAATTTACCTATTTTGGCCGTTTATCATTCTAATAGTGGAGGACAGACAAATAGTTCAGAAAATTATTGGGCTAAATCTCTTCCATATCTAATTACTAAAAAAGATGAATATAGCACTAAATCTAAAAATAGTACATGGACATACATTATGCCCAAAGAGCAATGGCTATCTTACTTAGCTAAATTTGGCATAGATTCTACAAATAAAAATTTTGGAAATGCTATAAATTTTTACCAACCATTAAGAAAAAAATTCTTTATAGATACACTGACATTAAGGAAAATAAGAGAAGATTTCAATCTCAAATCAACCTATTTTAATATTACTACTGAAGGGGACAAAGTGATCTTTAATGGACGAGGCTATGGACATGGGGTAGGGTTGAGCCAAGAGGGAGCAATAGAAATGGCAAAAGAAGGTAAAACTTTTACTGAAATTTTGGACTTTTATTATCCAAATACTAAGATATATATTTTAAATTATTAATATTTATGAATTGGTCAAAAGCACCAATAGTTAGAATAGTATTATTATATATCATAGGTATTAGCATATATCATTTTTGGCCAAATCATAGTATTTATTATTTCATAACATTGGCTACAACCTTTCTATTATTTATTTCTTATGGTTTTTATCTTTTTTATACTAAATACATCATATCATCAACACAATTTTTATCAATAGCTATATTTATTGCCATATTATCATTAGGATATTTTAGAAGTTATTCTATTGATGAAAAGAATAGAGTAGATTACTATGAAAATTATATTGATAAAGCATCATATCTATATGGAGATATACTAAATACAAAGTCTTTTTCTCAAACTCAAACTAAAGCTACAGTAAAGATCAATAAAATGCTAATAGATAGCCAATGGATTAATACCAATGGTAAAGTATTATTATATCTCAATTTGCCTGTTGATAGTTTTAATCGTAAAAGTCATTCGATTTTATTTAGAAATTCTATACAATCACCTAACGAAATCAAATTTCCATATGAATTTGATTATGCTAAATATCTAGCAAACCTCCAAATATATCATATCGGATATATAAATGATTATGATTTCAAAATTATTGAACGCAAAAGTAATATATTAGAGAAATTTTTAATATTTAGAAATAAACTAATAAAATTAATTTATGAAAATATTCAAGATAACACATCTGCTAACTTAATAAGTGCAATGCTATTAGGATATAAAGATGTAATGGATGCAGACATAATAAAAGACTTTCAACACGCAGGGGTCGTACATATTTTATCTATTTCTGGACTTCATGTAGCTATAATTTATGGAGCAATATATTTACTATTTTCATTAATAATTCCATTAAAATATAAAAATAAAATTGCAATACCCTTAGCTCTAATAACATTATGGCTATATACATTAATGGTTGGAGCTATGCCATCAGTAGTAAGGTCTGCCATTATGCTTACATTATTACAAATAAGTCCAGTAATCAATAGAAATGTGAATAAATATAATTCATTAGCAGCGGCAGCATTGATTATTTTAATTTTTAATCCATTGCAATTATACTCTTTAGGTTTTCAGTTATCCTTTTCAGCTGTATTAGGAATATTCTTTTTTTATACTCCATTAATAAATATTTTCAAAACGCATAAAAAATGGCTTAAATGGGTAATTGGTTCATTATCAGTTACCATGGCTGCACAGTTAGGCACATTACCATTTACATTATTTTATTTTCATCAATTTCCAACTTATTTTATAATTGCAAATTTAATAGCAGTACCATTCGCTTCATTATTGATTTATGCTGAATTTATTACTCTAATTTTCGCGTTTATACCTGTAATAGGTGAATATATTTCAATAATATTTTCATTTTTAGTTAAAATATTTATAAATTTTATCAGAATCATATCTGATTTACCTTACTCTACTATATCTAATATTTTTCTAACGCCATTGTCAGCAATAATGATAGGAATAATGATCATATTGATAACGATTAAAATTTATTTTAAAGAAATAAAAATTTTCCCATATTTTTTAACTGCTGTCTTACTCTTTGGAATAACATATAATTTTTCTTTAATAAAAAGAATTCAATACAATCCCTCTTTTGAATCATTAAATTATAAATATGCAATAATTGGACAAAAAGAACAACAAAAATTTAATTATCTTGTTATTAAACCAGATTCGGTAGATTTGCCAAATGTTCAGTCAAAAATAGATGATTTTTGCACATATTATTTCTGTAAAGAAAAAAATAAATATGAAATAAATGAAAAAGTCAAAACTAATTCATTTTATGTTAATAATCCTATAATATCTAATGCTGATAATGGATATATCATAGGAAATAAAAAAGAAATAAATAATCTGCCCGATAGCATAGATTTAAAAAAAATAGAAATAGACTGGTGGAAACTAAAATTTCGGTAAGGTTTTATAACGTTTATTGTGGTTTAAGTTAAAGAAAATCATTTCACAAAACAAAATCAAGCCAGTTTCTAAAAATTTTTTTCAAAGTTGCAAAAGATATGAGTTTTGTTGTTGTTAATGAGTGTAAGTAATGGGTTTTATGAATATTACTATCAGGTTTAAAAGTTTTATCAGAGTGTGAGCAAGGGATTATGTAACATAAATATGTTATACTTAACAATATGTATAATATAAATATTTTTTATTATTTTTGTCAAAAAATTTTTATTATGGAAAAATTACTAGAAAATTCCAAAGAATACCTCTCTATGCCAAAGGATCATAAGCGTGAATACTTAGATCAGCTATATCAATTTCTGATAGATGACCATGCTACAGTAGTAGATTATCAAAAAGTAAAAATCCAATCTACAGCTGCTATCTGCCCAAACTGTAGAAGTGAAAACGTTATCAAAGCTGGTAAACGCAAGGGTAGACAAATATATAGATGCAAAAACTGTCGCTATCAATTCAGTGAAACA
>JAHDSP010000078.1 GCA_018432645.1 Bacteroidales bacterium
GAAAAAGATAAACAATTTTCTAGTTTGGATGATGAGATTCAGAGGTGTAGCTACAAAGTATCTACAGAACTACCTTATGTGGTTTGTAGTGATGAATAAGTACTTGAAAGATGAGGTAGAATCAGACATCGGGCGACTATTGAACTTGTCATCGCACGACAGATGGTCATGGGAGCGGTATAGAAAGTTGATGAAGCTAAAATATTAAAATAATACTTAAAGTTAAACAGAAAAAACTGTTATTATATCTCTTACCTTTTAATACCATTTAAAATAAAACAATCACTTTATTCTGTTATCCATTTATCGCCTCATCTATTCAATTATTAAATAAACTCCTAGTATCTACAATTTAATTTATTGTTTAATAAAATCTGAATAATCTTTTTCTAATTTATTAATATAATCATCGAAACTATGATTTTCTGCAGTCCTGCGAGCATTTAGAGCTATATTATTTTTTAGTTTATCATCTGATAATAAAAGTTTAATAGCTTCATATATTTGTTTATGATTTTGTGGTTCTACGCATAAAGCATTTTCTTTGCATTTAACAATGTCTGTAACTCCTCCAGCGAATGTTGTTACAATAGGTAATTGCATAGCCATAGCTTCTAATAATGCATTACCAAAAGATTCACGATATGAAGGAAAAACAAAAATATCAATAGTTCTCAGTGCTTCAGCTACAGATTCTGTAAATTCATAAAAAATAAATTTTTCTTTGGGTAAAGAATAATCTGCTAATTGATATATTTCGTTAGCAAAAGATTCTTCTCCTACACTAGCTCCACCAAAAAATGCAAAAAATAAATTGTCATAATGATTTTTTAGTAATTCAGATGCAGCAAAAATTAATTCACGATGACCTTTCATAGGTGATATCCTGCCCACCATACCTATTACAATAGCATCATTTGGTATATTAAATTTTTGACGATTTAATGTTTTAACGTATTTATTAGGATCGAAAATATTTAAATCTACAGCATTATTTAGTATTTCTATTTTTTTAGTGCTGATAGGAGTAGTCATGATCAAATTTTCTTTAATAAAGCTCGAAATAGCATAACATTTGTCTATACGATGATAAATCCATCTATGTACTAAAGTTTTTTTACTAATATTACTTTCCATTCTACGAGTGAAAAATAGTGGAGTACTCAATCTATAAGTATTTAAAACACTTACTATGGGAAATAAATCATGTGAACGTTGCACGTGAATAATGTCTGGGGAAAATTTTTTAATGACATTACGTGTATTTTTATAATTAGTAAATGCATTAGAACCATTGTCAAAAAGGCCAGTAGAAAATTGCAAATTTAAACTTTTACATTTTTTACTAATTAGACTATCAGCAGAACAGAATACTAGTACATTATGACCTTTATTTTGCAAAGCTAAAGAATTTTTAATAGTTTGCTGTTCTAATCCTCCCATAGAATATCCACCACAAGCTTGTATGATTTTCATAAAAAAAATTATTTTCATTGCAAAATTAAAAAAGCTTATTTATAAACTCATAATAATATTATTTTTTTCAAAAAGAAAACAAAATAATTTTTTAAGATATATTTTTTAATGTAACTTTGCAAAAAAAATTGTGGAACCCAAGGTTGGAATTTATAGTGGTAATGCATCACGAGTATTAGCAGAAAGTATAGCAAAAAGTTACGGTATTCCACTCGGCAAGACGACATATACGAAATTTGCCGACGGAGAGTTTCAAGTGAGTTTCGATGAAACAATTCGAGGGAAGGAAGTATTTATCGTGCAATCTACTTTCCCACCAGTAGATAATTTATTTGAATTATTACTGATGATAGATGCCGCCAAAAGAGCTTCTGCTAAGCATATTTATGCTGTCATTCCATATTTTGGTTTTGCTAGACAAGATAGGAAAGATAAACCTAGAGTGGCGATAGGTTCTAAACTTGTAGCAGATTTATTACAAGCAGCAGGTGCTACCCATATTATTACTATGGATCTGCATGCAGATCAATTGCAAGGTTTTTTTAATATCCCTGTAGATCACCTTTTCGCTTCTAGTATTTTTTATGATTATATAAAAGATCTAAAAATTCCTAATTTAGTAGTTTCATCTCCTGATACGGGCGGTACTAAAAGAGCTAATGTATATGCTAAAGCCTTTAACTGTGATATGGCTATTTGTTATAAACAAAGAGAAAAAGCAAATCAGATATCAGATATGGTTTTGATAGGTGATGTGAAAAATAAAAATGTAATAATTTTTGATGATATAGTAGATACTGCTGGCTCTCTCATTAAAGCTGCTAATCTGATGAAAGAAAAAGGTGCTTTGACTATCAGAGCAGTTTGTACACATGCTTTACTTAGTAATAATGCTATAGAAAAAATAGATGAAAGTGTCATTGACCAACTAATAGTTACAGACACTATACCATTAAGAAAAACCTCTGACAAAATTGTTGTTTTGTCGGTAGCTAAAATTTTTTCTGAAGTGATAAAAAGGAATATTCAATGTGAATCTATTAGTTCATTTTTTGATTTTAACCCTTTTATTTAAATATGAAAACCAATAAAAAAAACATAAAATTATGAAAGTACTTTCTATTAGTGGCTCTCCGAGAGAGAGCGTAGGGAAGAAAGACGCAAAACAATTGCGAAAAAAAGGCTTCGTGCCTTGTGTAATGTATGGTGGCCAAAAACAAGTATTCTTTTATTTAGAAGAAGCTAAATTATCACCTATACTTACCTCTACTGAGCCAATTACAATAGACATTGAGCTCAATGGGCAGATTCATCATTGTATTATGCAGGATTTACAATTTCATCCTGTTTCTGATAAAGTGATACATATAGATTTTAAAGAATTAAGTGATGATAAGCCCGTTACAATGAATGTTCCTATTCGATTTGTTGGTGAATCTATAGGTGTAAAGCGTGGTGGTAAAATGGATGTGAAAATTAAAAAATTACCAGTCAGAGCTATTCCTAGTAAAATTCCTTCTTACATCCCAGTAGATATCACTAAAATGGATGTAGGTGATAACATTCGTATTCGTGATATTATTAATGATGAATATCAAATCATTAAACCACCTCATCTGATGATAGCAAAAGTGGTTTATACAAGAGCTACTACTGCTGGTGATGTAGAAACTCAAGAACAAGAATAAAAAATTATTTTAGATAAAGAGGGGCCCAATTTGTGCCTCTCTTTTATTTTTTATTTAAAAATATTATACTTGTATTCCTAATATAGATCGAGCAAGCAAACCAATTAAAAATGATAGAATGGCTACTCCCATACTAATGGAAACCATATTTGTAAAGCGTTTTCTGAAACTTAAATCCTGTACTACAGAAATATAATAGGTGAAAACAGCAATGATGGCAACTCCAATAACTAATGTAATAGCTAAAGAAATATATGGATTTATTGGAAAGAAAAATGGTAATATAATTAATACTACAGTAATAATATAAGCTATACCTGTATAAATAGAGGCTAGAAATGGATTTTTTTCGTTATTTTCGGTTTTAGTAGATAAATATTCAGATGCTGCCATAGATAATGCAGCAGCTATTCCAGTAATCAAACCCGCAAGTGAAATTAATTTATTATTTTGCATAGCAAAAGTAAATCCTGTAAGTGTGCCAGTGAGCTCTACTAGTGCGTCATTCATACCTAGTACTATGGAGCCTACATATTTTAGTCTCTCTTCATTTATTAATTTTATAAGTTCATCTTCGTGTTTTTCTTCTTCTTCTAATAAAGATTTGATTTCAGGATATTTATTTTCTAAAAATTTATAATTTGCTTGAGCTTTTTCTTCTGATTTTTCCATTAATTTTAAAACAAATGTAATCCCAAACAAATATTCTAAAATATTAAACAAAAAAAGTTTAAATTTATTAGGTTTTACATCTTTTTGTGTTATTTTTTTTAATATATAATAATGTTTTAACTCCTCACTAGCAATTTTTGATAAAAGTTCTCTATTATTTTTATCTCTTTTAGCTAGTTTTTTATACATTAAATGCCCATTTATTTCTTCTTTTTGTGCTTTTAGAGCATATCTATCTTGTATCATAAGGTAATTTTTTACAAAAATAAAGAATAAAAATTTTTCTATTAAAAAGATTTTTTATTATAGCAATAGTTTAATAATTATTGTATTGATGATATTAATGATATTTATCAAGCAATTATGTATATGTTATTTTTTTTAATTATTTTTGCCAAAAATTTTTAAATAAATTTTTAAAAGAATGAAAAATAATTCTGATTATATAATTAATTATCAAGCTCTTAAGCTAGGTCATACATTTTATAATTATGATGTTAATGATGATTTCATGCATGATTATAATCCAGATTTTATAGCATTAAAAGATTTATCTATGCACATAAGCATAGATTTATTAAAAGAAGAGACATCTGCACAATTATTCATCAATCTGACAGGTTCTTATTATGTAGAATGTGATAGATGCTTACATGATCTTAAAATAGATGTATCGGAGGATAATTATTTGATTTTCAGGGAAGGTAATGGAGAGGATGACGAGACTATTACTTATATTTCACCTAATACTAATTTTATCAATTTGCAACCGTTTATCTATGATTTCATAGCATTATCTATTCCAATGAGACATGTACATGATGATGAGGCTAATTGTGATCAAGAAATGATAAAAAAATTAAAAGAGTATTTAATAGAAGAATAAAAAAAATAAAAATATACAACTATGGCTAATCAAAAATGGAGATTTTCAAAAAGTAGAACACGCAAACGTCGTTCACAGTATAAAATTATGACTGTAAAAGGAGCTACTTGTCCTAATTGCGGTAGTCCAATGATTTATCATCATGTATGTCCAGAATGTGGATTTTACAGAGGTAAATTGGCAATTGAGAAAAACAAATAATAATTTAGTAAAATTTTTTAACAATGAAATCAATGCCAAGAGCTATCATTACTGGTGTAGCAGGAGCACTTCCAGATTATATCCTTACTAATGAAGAGCTGAGTCGTATGGTAGACACTACTGATGAATGGATAATGACTCGTATAGGGATCAAAGAACGTAGAATATTAAAAGAACCTGGTAAAGGCACTAGTGAATTAGCTAAACAAGCTATTGAGAAATTATTTGAAAAAACTAACACTTCACCTGATGAGATTGAATTTTTGCTGTGTGCTACTGTAACTCCTGATCATCAATTCCCTGCTACTGCTAACATCATAGCTGATAAAGTAGGGATAAAAAATGCTTTTCATTTCGATATGAATGCCGGATGTAGCAGTTTTCTTTATGCTCTAGCAATGGCTAGGGCATATATAGAAGCTGGGCATGCTAAAAAAATATTACTCGTTGGAGCAGATAAAATGTCTTCCATTACAGATTATACTGATAGAACAACATGCCCGATTTTTGGAGATGGAGCAGGAGCAGTTTTGGTAGAAGCCTATGATGGTGATGATTTAGGTATCATAGATATGAAACTGCAATCTGATGGCGTAGGTAGACATCATTTGTACCAAAAAGCTGGTGGTAGTGTATGGCCAGCTTCTTTTGAAACTGTTAAAAATAGAGAACATTTTATTTATCAAGAAGGACAAGCTGTTTTCAAATGGGCAGTTTCTAAAATGTCTGATGTATCTTTAGAGATTATGCAAAGAAATAATTTAACTAATGAAACTCTTGATTGGTTAGTACCACATCAAGCAAATATTCGTATTATCGAGGCTGTTGCTCATAGAATGAAATTACCCAAAGAAAAAGTTATGATCAATATAGATCGTTATGGTAATACTACTTCTGCTACACTACCTCTATGTTTGATGGATTATGAACATTTACTAAAAAAAGGCGATAATATTATTTTATCTACTTTCGGTGCAGGATTTACATGGGGAGCTATGTACCTTAAATGGGCTTATGACGGCGATAAATTTGCTAAATAATAATTTTTAGGGTTGTTAGCTCAGCTGGTTTAGAGCGCATGCTTCACACGCATGAGGTCAGCAGTTCGAATCTGCTACGACCCATTATTTTTTGATAATTACTAGTTCTACCCTGCGATTTTTTTGCCTCCCTTCATTAGTTTTATTGGTAGTAATTGGCATTCTATCACCATAACCTATATATTGCATCCTGGCTGGAGATATACCTGATTCATAAAAATATTTATATACTGATTTAGCTCTCTCAGTGCTTAACCATTGATTATAAAAACTACTACCTATATTATCTGTATGCCCATTTATGATAAATTCTATATTGTTATGATATTTTAAATATGTAACTATGCTATCGAGAGTAGCAAATGATTTTGATGATAATCGATAACTATCAAAATCGAAATAAATATTTTCTATTATAAATGGCTTATTTAATGGGAATGTATCTAATTTGTTCATTATATTCGAATAGTTTATTTGCGATATTTCTGGAAATAAATCTA
>JAHDSP010000477.1 GCA_018432645.1 Bacteroidales bacterium
AACACCTGCTTTAGTAACATACTCACATTTACATCTCGGACAAATGGGGGCAGTTGATAAAATCTTTATTCTCTGATAATCTAATGCTGTCAATCTATTCTCATTCATGAATTCATAAAGATTGTCTAAAAATTCACGTTTGCCTTCTTTGGTCAGAGACAGCATTTCTTCTATTACTTCGGCTGTATACTCCATAATATTATGTTTTTGACAAAATTAATAAAAATATAAAATACTTAATTTTAAACATAAATGTTGTTTATATACAAGCATAGGTTTTAACCTATGCTTGTATATATCTTGCTAATACTATATTTAATTTTACCAGTTTAATAATCTGATTATTATTGCGATTATTCTTCTTTGATTATTATACCTATCAATTTATAATATTTATTTTATGTCTTAAAATAAACTTTTTGATTTTTTTTATGTCTAATTAAAAAAGTTAATGTAATGTATCAATTAGTAATTCAAAAAAGAATCACAAAAAGAGAAAATGAAGTTTTATCTGAATATTTAGAAGAGGTATCTCAAGAGCCTTTATTGTCTCCTGATGAGGAAGTAGAATTAGCTAAAAGGATAAAAGAAGGTGATGAAATAGCAAGAGATAAATTAATAAGAGCCAATCTACGTTTTGTGATTTCTGTTGCTAAACAATTTTCTCAAACTGGTTTACCACTTACAGATTTAATAAATGAAGGGAATATTGGATTGATAAAAGCTGCTGAAAAATTTGACGAAACTAAAGGTTTTAAATTTATTTCTTATGCTGTGTGGTGGATCAGACAATGTATAATTCAAGCTATTACCGAAAATTGTAGAATGATTAGATTGCCAGGTAATAAAATCGCTTCTGCTAATAAAATCAAAAATGCTTATTCACTATTAGAACAAATTAAATTACGTCCCCCTACATTTGAAGAGCTTTCTGATATGATTAATATGCCTGTGCAACAGATTAAGGACTTAATGAAGTATGTAGATAATAATGTGGATTCTTTAGATGAATCTATAAATGATGATGGCGAAAATACAATGTTAGATTTTGTACCTAATATAAACTCTATCTCTCCAGATTCTGATTTAGAAAAAGAATCTCTCAAAATTGAAATTAATAGAATTATTAATACTTTATCTATTAATGAAAAAATGGTAATTAAATATTATTATGGCCTTGAGCATACTCATGCATTGAGTATAGAAGAGATATCTAATAGGATGAATATGTCTCCTGAAAGAATAAGAAAAATTAGAGACAAAGCTATTAAAAAGTTAAAAAATAATAAAGACATTAAAGTTTTAAATCAATTTTTTAATTAATTATTTATTTTTCACCTAATTTTACAATTATTTTTAAATTATTGTTATTAAATGATTAATAATGATGAATATTTCATGCAGATAGCACTCCAAGAAGCTCAAGTGGCTTATGATACAGGGGAAATACCTGTAGGTGCTGTTATAGTTGCAAATAATAAAATTATTTGTAAAGCTCATAATGAAGTAGAAAGATTAAAGGATCCTATGGCTCATGCAGAAATTATAGCTATTACTGTGGCATTAGAATATTTTGATACAAAATATTTAGATTCTTGTAGCATATATGTAAGTTTAGAACCTTGTCCTTTATGTGCGAGTGCAATGCAATTAACTAGAATTGGTAAGTTAATATATAGTGCATCAGATACTAAAAATGGATATTCTAAGTATACTCCAACGTTATTGCATCGTAAAACTATTGTTAAAAGTGGCATTATGGAAGATAAATCAATAGAATTGTTAAAAAATTTTTTTGAAAGTAAAAGATAATTTAAATCTAAAGTATAAATTACAGCATCTTAATCTTTTTATTGTTTTTTATCAATGATATTACTAATAAAATATTAAACATTAAAACAAAAAACATATATATTTTTGTAATTATTTTAAAAAATTAACATTAAAATTATGTATACTTTTGATTTCCTAATAATTGGTAGTGGGGCAGCAGGATTAAATTTTGCTTTAAATGCTTCTAAATTAGGTAGTGTAGCTATT
>JAHDSP010000568.1 GCA_018432645.1 Bacteroidales bacterium
TCAATGCCATATACCTCAGTAAGTAATTCAAAAGCCCAATGAATAGCTTCATTTTTGAAATAATCACCAAAAGACCAATTACCGAGCATTTCAAACATTGTATGATGATAATGATCCAATCCTACTTCTTCTAAATCATTGTGTTTACCACTAACTCTTAAACATTTTTGTGTATCGGCTACACGTTTATATTTTGGTTTTTGAATATCAAGGAAAATATCTTTGAATTGATTCATCCCTGCATTAGTAAACATTAGAGTAGGATCATTTTTAACAACAATAGGTGAACTAGGTACTATCACATGATCTTTTTTTCTAAAAAATTCTAAAAAGTTCTCTCTAATTTCATAGCTAGTCATAGTCATAAGTAAAAATTTTTGCAAAGATAAAAATAATATTACAAAATATTAATAAGCATAGTTATCTAATAAATTTGAAAGGTATATCTTATTAAATTATAAAAATAATGTAATTTTGCTAAAAATAATTAAAATTAATCTTTTCTTATGAAAAATGAAATAGAATTAAATTTATTTGAATTTAATGAAAATAATGATTTGAAAAAAAATGCTTCAGTATATTTTAATAAAGAAACTTTAATTAAAACACTAGAAAACTTTGAACAAATAAATAATATAGATAGAATAAAAAAGGAATTTTTAGATATTATTCAAATATTAAATAATCCAAAAGAAGATAGATATGGTATAATAAATATAACAAATGAGGGAGATATAATTACATATGATAAGAGTACAATATTAAATGAAATAAATACCATTTTAAAATCTCAAACTATTGAACGCATTCATTATTATATTAAAAGATTAAAGAAAAGTCTATTAGAAATAAAAACTAGTAAAATAAATGATCTTAATTTAAACCAATGGAAAACATATGATAATATAATTACAGATAGTTTGTGGTTATTAGAAAAAAGGGATAGTTCTGGAGCTCATAATGCTGGGTATTGGGGTAATTTTATACCACAAATACCAAATCAATTTTTACAAAGATACACTAAAAAAAATGAATGGGTTTTAGATCCATTTTTGGGTAGTGGAACAACATTAATTGAATGTAAACGACTGGGACGAAATGGAATAGGGGTAGAGTTACAACCAGAAGTTGTTGAATTAGCTAAAAATAACATAACATTAGAAACAAATATTTTTAATGTTAAAACTGAAATACTTAACGCTGATAGTACTAAATTAAATTTCAAAGATGAATTAAAAAAATTAAATATTTCATCTGTCCAATTTTTAATTATGCATCCACCTTACTGGGACATTATAAAATTTAGCGAAAATCCTAATGATTTGTCTAATGCCGATACTATTGATAATTTTCTATATCTTTTAGGGCAAGTCATAGACAATACCTATGATATTTTAGATTATAATAGATATATGGCATTAGTAATTGGAGATAAATATTCTAAAGGTGAATGGATACCATTAGGATTTTACTGTATGCAAGAAGTTTTAAAAAGAGAATATATTTTGAAAAGTATCATTGTAAAAAATTTTGAAGAAACAAAAGGCAAAATGAATCAAAAAGAATTATGGAGATATAGAGCATTAGCAGGCGGATTTTATGTTTTCAAACACGAATATATATTTTTATTTCAAAAATTAAAAAAATGACAACGCATGTTTTTATTGTAGATATAAATACTTTTAAGTACCATTTAGAATATCTTTTTGCTGGTACAGGAGCCCAAGATCTTTATATTGACTTTAATAATAATTCTAATTCTTCATTAAATTATGCTATAGAAAATAATTTGGTTAGTATGATTTCAGATTCTCAGAGAATAAGAAAGGGCGATTATATAATTTTTTATTTACAACAAAATAAATCTAAAAAAGTTTATGAAGGAAAATTTTATGGTATTTTTAAAGCCAAAGATAATCATTCATTTCTTGATAATAATGATAATAATCAATTTTTAAAACAGCAATTAGGTAAATCTTTAACTTTTAGAACTATGATAGAACCATACAAAGTATATCCTAAAGGTGTGACAGAATGGGAAGCTTTAGATGAAATAAAATATATACAATCACCTAATCAAATGCTTTGGAGTTTAATTTATAGGAAATTACGTGCTAATAGGGGCAATACCATGATTACTATTTATGAAAGTGAAAGACTTATAAAATTAATAAAAGATAAAAATAAGAATCAAGAGTTAAACTACAATAATTTTACTTTTGATGCTAATATACAAGAGATTATTGGAAATAATATAAAATATACTTATACTGGTAGAAAAGAAAATATCAATATTTTACCAAGATTAATTAATAAATTTAATCAGGGTAAATCTTTTGAACCTCACCTTCAGGCATATATAGTGCAAAATATAGGGAAATATATAAATCCATCATTAGATAATAATTTATTAGTTGATAATTTTGAATGGCTTGGAAATGAAGTATATTGTGGTGTGGGAATGCAAAAAATAGATATAATGCTATCTTTTACAAAAAATGATGAAAGAATAATTGAACCTATAGAATTAAAATCTGTATGTGCTACACCAGATATTATTTTTCAAATTCAGAGGTATATAGATTGGATAGAGCAATACTATATTCCTAATAGAATAAGTGATATTCAACCAGTTATAATATCTAAAAAAATATCTAATAAACAATCCTCCAACTATTCTCAGCTGATAAATAATTTTAAAAATCTTAATAGTAAAAACAAAATTTTACCTCTAAAGTATATAGAGTTCGATATTATTAATAACAATTTAATATTCCAACGAATAATTTATTAATAACAATATTCGATTAATTAATATCTTCTAATCCAAGTCCACAGTTCTTTATATGATGGTCTTTTACCATAAGTTAGAATACCAATTCTATATATTTTTGCTGAAATATATGCTGATAAAACAAAAGTGAGAACAAGTATAATCATAGAAGTTATTAATAACCAAAATGGAGGATTAAAAGGTATCAACCCCATCATTACAACAGGTGAAGTGAATGGAAACAAACTGAAAAATATTGATACACCACCAGTAGGATTATTAAAAATAGGTTGTAAACTAATAATTGCCAAAATTAAAGGTATAGTGATTGGTAGCATAAATTGATTAGTATCGTCTTGATTATCAACTGCTGCACCTATGGCGGCAAATAAAGTAGAATAGATTAAGTAGCCAAAAACGAAATAAAATAAAAACAGTAAAATATACATAGGAATATTAATATTAGACAATGCTATTAAAGCATTATTAGTAGGGCTTTCTTGTAGTTTAGCAGCATTGGCTAATTGTTGTGCTTCTGCGGGATTAAGTCCTTTGGTTTGAATACTTATAGCTTCTGGTTCTGCGTATCTGAATAAATCAGGAAAAGCTTGTTGTACGCCGATGATTATTAATAATGTTAATATTATCCAAGTAATAAATTGTGTAAGTCCCACTAATAAAACAGCAACAATTTTCCCGATAAGTAAATGAATGGATTTCACTGAGCTAATAATTACTTCTACAATTCTATTAAGTTTCTCCTCCATCACAGAACGCAGGACCATAGACCCATACATAAAAACAAAGAAATAAATGATTATCGCCATAACGAAACCTAATATAGTAGCTACAGTACTAGAAGCAGCTTTTTCTACACCACCTTTATAGGTATAATTATTCACTCTCACATCTGCATTTATCTCTTCTAAAATCTGATTATTAATACCATATAATGCTAATCTATGTTTCTCAAGTTCACTTTTGAGAGCTGACTCTATATTATCCATTACACTTTGACTAACTGTGTTTTTTGACCATATACGTGGTGTCTCAGGAGAGTTAATAAATGAGCTAGGTATATATAAAATAGCATCATATTCTTCTTTATCAAGCAACTTTTTTGCACTGTCTATAGGTAAATAAAGTAAAGTGTATTTAGCAGTAGCATTACTTTGTAATCCTTTGTAGATGAAACCTGTCTCATCTACCACTCCTATTGATGTTTGCTCTTCATTAATGTGTGAAATATAAATAGGTATTATAAAAATACTTGCTAAAATTACAGGTCCTAGCAGAGTAACTACTATAAAACTAGTTTTTTTTACAATATTTAGATATTCTCTTTTAATTATTATTGGTAATTTGCTTTTCATAATTATTAACTTCTTTTTGTTGTACTACAGAAACAAATATATCATGCATGCTTGGTAACTGCTCTCTGTAAGTAATAATTTCTCCTAATTGTAAAATCAATGGTAATAATTCGCTAGATTTTATTGGTATATCGGCTGATATTGTAATTGTATTAGGATTTTTTTCATTTTTACTGATTACAAATTGAGAGTAGTTATTTTGCCAATCTACGATTTTTTCATCATCAATAGGATTAGCAAAGCTAATTTCGAAGTAATTTTTACTAAATTTCTTTTTAATATCATCTACATCGCCATATAATAATAATTTAGATTTATTCACTAAAACTATTTGATCGCAAAGCTCTTCTACAGATTCCATATTATGAGTAGATAAAAGGACTGTAGCGCCTTTATCTTTTAATTCTAAAATTTCGTTTTTTAGAATGTCTGTATTGATAGGATCAAATCCGCTAAATGGTTCATCAAAGATAAGTAATTTAGGAGAATGCAAAACTGTAATAATAAATTGTACTTTTTGTTGCATACCTTTTGATAATTCTTCTACTTTTCTGCCTAACCAAGATTTTATATCTAATTTATCAAACCAATAGTTTATCTTTTCTCTAGCTTCTTTTTGCGAAAGTCCTTTTAGCTGCGAAAGATATAAAACTTGATCACCTACAGACATTTTTTTGTATAAGCCACGCTCTTCAGGTAGATAACCAATCTCTTCCATATGTTTGTCATTAAGTGGCTCATCAAAGAGAAATATTTCCCCGTTATCTGGTGGTATTATGTTATTAATTATTCGCAATAGTGTGGTTTTACCAGCACCATTAGGGCCTAAAATACCAAAAATACTGCCATTAGGTACTGAGAAACTCACATTATCTAGAGCAGTATGTTCTCTATATTTTTTTGTAATGTTAGAAACTTCTATAGCATTGTTCATATTTAATATTAAGTTTTTGCAAAAATAATAAAATTGCTATAAAAAAAAATTTAATTTTTTAATGACAAAAAAAATATTTAATTTTGCAAAAAATTGCCCAGGTGGCGGAATTGGTAGACGCGCTACTTTGAGGGGGTAGTGCCTGCAAGGGTGTGCAAGTTCGAGTCTTGTCCTGGGCA
>JAHDSP010000295.1 GCA_018432645.1 Bacteroidales bacterium
AATTTACTTTGCTATGTCAACTACACAAAGAAAAGTAACAAAAGAAAGGGTTAAGCCGGGGAAATGCAAGTAGGGGTTTAAAATTTTAAACCCCTACTAATTATTGTAAAGGTATTCTTTTAATATAAAATGTTGAAAAGAATTTATTATATAAACGATTATTTCAATTAAATTATCTATTTTCCCTTTTTGACTTTTTTAAATCTTTTAATTTTTCTTCACCGCTTTGTAATTGGGTTTCTTTGGATGCAGCATTTGGGTTTAAATCCTCAATTTCTTCTTCATTTTTCTTCATCTTTTTAGCTAGTTTTTTGTTTTTCTTATCTAATTTTTTTGCATCTTTATTTGTTCTTTTTAAAGCCTTTTGAGTTGCTTTAACAGTTTGTTTTTGCAAAGATATATCATATTTTAGTTGTTCTTTATATGCATTTTGAGCAAATTTAAGAAACATATCTGTTGCAGCTTTAGAAGCATCTGGATTAATTTCTGGAGTTAAAAATATGCCTCCCATAGAAAAAGCAACAATCATTTTAACAGTACTGTCTTCTTGAATAAAATTAGAATAAACATCAACAGAATTTGTAGAGATATCTGGTAAAATAGCATTATCAGCAAATTGTTTATCCTTACCTTTTACTTTTGCTTTAGCTTTTTTCATTTCAGATTTCCATGCTCCGGAGATAATATCTACATTAGCCTTAGGAATAGTAACGATATAACACGGGTTATTATCACCACCTATGTTTTGAATACCTGTTTCTACTTTTACTTCTTGTGCCATAGCTGACATACTTATAGCTATCATGGCAATTAAAATTAATTTTCCTTTCATAATTTTTTTACAAAATTACAAAAAAATTTTTATATATGATTATAAATGAATAAATTATTAAATTTATTAAAAAAATTTTTTTATTCCAAAAAATATATTAATTTTGCAAAGTAATAAAAATCAATTGATTATGAAAATAAAAAATTTAATTTTAATTAGTGCAGTAATGCTAATATTTACGAGTTGTAAATATGAAGAAGGTCCCGCCGTGAGCCTAAGATCTAAAGAAGAACGTCTATGCAACGAGTGGAAAATTGATAAAAAATTAACAAATGGAGTAGAAAACACTTTAACAGAGGCAGAATTACAAACTATAGTGGAATTTAAAAAAGGAGGAGATTATTCTATTACAGTACCTATTTTAGGTGTTTATGTAGTCTTTAGTGGTACTTGGGAATTTTATGATAATAAAGAAAAAATAATAACAACTTATGAGGCAAACGTATTAGGTACCAATGTAGTGCAAAAAGACACATCAAAAATATTAAGATTAATGGAAAAAGAATTGTGGCTCGAAGGTAAGGATAGTACAGGTATTGTAGAAATTCATTATATACCTAAATAAAATTTAAAAAAACCAAAAAAATATATGAAAAAAATCAATGTAATTTTATTAACAGTTGTAGCCAGCGTATTAATGCTGACAAGTTGCTCACCTTATGAAGAGGGTCCAGCAATAAGTTTTAGATCAAGAACTGAGCGTCTCTGCAATGAATGGAGACTTACTAGACTTTACATTAATGGAACAGAACAAACTCTGTCTTCATTACAACAACAAACTACTTTAGAATTCAAAGACAATGGCACAGTAAATTACTCTTATGCTGTTATGGATTCTACTGCCATTATAATCACTGGTAGTGGTACCTGGGAATTTAATAATGACGATACCGAAGTTATCACAAAAATCACTTATACTATAGGTGGTACAGTAACAGACACATTCAAAATTCTTCGATTAAAAGAAGTAGAATTGTGGCTTGAGAATAATCAAAATGGAGATGTCGTAGAAACTCATTATGAGCCCAAATAAACTGTTATAAAACTAGAAAAAAAGAGGAGGCAACTTTAGTTGCCTCCTCTTTTTTTATTGATCTAATATAAAAATATAATCTATTGTTCTAAATTATAAATTTGTAAAAATTGTTTTTCATTCAAAGAGCCATTCGTGAGACTCGAACTCACGACCTGCTCATTACGAGTGAGCTGCTCTACCTGCTGAGCTAGAATGGCATATCGGGATGACTGGACTCGAACCAGCGACTCCTTCGTCCCGAACGAAGTGCGCTACCAACTGCGCTACATCCCGTCAAATATTTTTGCAAAATTAATATTTTATTACAAAATTTTTCTTTTAATATTCATCTGAATCTATATTGATATTTTCATAAACTTTTTTAAGGAATCTATCTTTAGTAGTTGTCGTAGCTATGTAATAAGTATATCCTTTTTCTCGACCACTAGACTCTAATGTTCTAGATTTAGAGTCTGTATTTATGATAAGTTCATTAAATTCTTTTCTAGATGACAATCCTTGCATTAGTCCATTGCTATATGTGAAAAAATACCAAACATTAGGAAAAGGTTGCAAATAAATAGTCAGTCTATCCCCACTGCGTCTAAGTGATAGCTCAATGATGCCATTTACATATTTATATACTTGGGTACCATTAGCTATAGAAATGCCAATTCTCCCTTCAGAAATATATGTTTTAGTCTCTGGAATATATTTAAATGTCAGATCGTTAAAAACAAAAGTATGAGCTAACTCTTTAGGAAATTTTCGAATATTACCATAAAGATTTAAATCATTAATAACATTCATAGCAGTAGCACTATCTAGAGATTCTTCTAAGAAAGACAAAAACAACTCATCTTGAATATTTAGATTTTCTAATTCAGATGCTAAAATATCATTAGCCATCATCTCAAGTGCTTTTTCATTAAAATAGAAATCTAAGGTTGAATTAGCAGTGATAGTAGTGGAGAGGTCAGATTTTTTGTAATCTACTCTCCCATAGAAATCCATATTTACTCTACCTAGATTAGATCCTAAACTTAATTTCCCCTCTCCTACAACATCGCAAGTTTTTGTATTTAAGCTCAGATAATTACCTTTTTTAGTAATACCATCAAGTTTTTCTCTAGACGCTATTTGATATTCTGCAGACACTTCGTCATATCGTAAAAATCCATTAGATGACACTAATTCTACATCTCCCCCATATAATTTTTTTGTTAAAAAAGCTGGATAAACACCTGCTACTCCTTGACTAGAAAAATATAATCCAGCAAAGATAATATCACCATTTATATTTTTGGGTTGCGGAGGAATAGGTATCAGTATATTATTAGGATTAATGATATCATTGATTTTTATCCACTGTTTGGGCAGAGTATCACAAGTTTGTGATATTTTCGCTCCCCCATCAAAGGTTAAAAATTCTTGAGGAGCCAATAAATAAACATTGCCAGCAAATAAAAAATAAGGACTAAGTGTGAAATTAATACTATCAGAAATTTTGCCAGTAGCAGTAGTTTGCAAATTATTATTTACTGTTATTTTATCAAAATTGATTATTTGAGAATTTTTATTTTGGTCTATATATTCATATTGGCCTTTACCAGAATAACTTTTTTTACCATAAATCCAAATATTACAATTGTGCAAAATATGATATTTAGTATCTAAATTAGCTAAAACAGTAGAGTTTTCTAATGGTTGCATAACAGCACCCGTTGAAATATTGATAACTCTATCTTTAGGGAAAATAGCTGCATCTGCTACTCTTATGAAAGGAACCTCATATGCTATTATTTGTTTATCCTTAATATTATATTTGGCTTTGCCAGCAATAAATGTTAGTGAATCCTGTGCTGGATGAGTAGAAATAAATCTAGAACCACTAAGGTCCATATCTACTAAATCTCTGATTGACGTGTGAGCGTAATCTATTTCATTATAATGAGTTGTATAGAAATCAATTTCTTCTCTGTCCATATACCAATCAAATTTATCCATATAACAGATATATTCATTAGCAGGGAAACGTATCATGGAGCTATCACCAGCTGTCTCGAAAGTTCCTTTTCTTTGATCAAAGTCTACATGTCCTTTATAGATTTTAGTTTCTAGAGCTATCTCATTGAGATCAAAAGTTTTTAATACGAAATCACAAGTGTCTGTATCAAAGACTCTATTTTTCATGACAAAACGATTACTGGTCATTATAGCATTAAGAAATTCTATCTTACCATTTGCTAAAAGATTTGAAGGGCTATAATCTAAAATACCATTGAAAACAACTTTTTCTTTATATGCAATAGCTGGTTTATCTTGAGTATAAATAGCCATATAATCATTTTTAGGATACCAAGAAATTTTAGCATTTTCAATACTTACAGGTGGATATTGCACTCCGGTAGTGCGCTCTGCTATTATATAGCTATCAGCTATTCCTATCGTAGAATCTGGAAAAAATAAGAAATCTTTACTATGAGCTGTTGAGGTAATATATTTCAATATTCCATCACCATGAAGCCCTTGATTAGACATAGTAATTTTATTAGTAAAGTTGCCTTTACCACCATAGGCTGGTAAACCATTAGAAGGTGTCTGGTGATGTATACCTAAGGAATAATCCTCCATAATTACTAATGGTTCATAAATATCTGGGAATATACCACTAGATGATAAATAACCATCAAAAATGAGAGAATCTGTTTCGAATTTATCCAAATTTTTCAAAGTATATGGATTAATATGATAAAAGAAATTATCTCTGATATATACATCTTGGTAAACACAGGATTTATCATAATAAACATAAGATATTTTTTTACTATTAAAAATCGGATATTCTGGCATATAAATTTTGCCACTTCTATTACTAGGATGATCTATTAATAGCTCACCACTCATATCTTCTATCACATTTCTAACTCTTATCAATGGATATTCACCATATTTATCTGGTATCCTACTTCTCACATAGAAATTCATAGAATCTACATATGGCATGTTAATTTTAAACTGATCATAAGAAAAATAATATTCTCTACCATAATAATTAAATCTGCCTGCATTAATTAACCCATCAAAAATAAAATCTCTATTTTTTTTAACTATAATTTTTTGTTCTTTAGGATAGACAACCACATTCTGCGAATCACTTAAAAAAACTCTTGATATACCTTCTAATTTCATATCATAATTGATCAAGCTTAGTTTAGCATTATCTAATGATTCTACTACAGAGTTAAATTGTATAACATCGAAATCTTTTTTGCCTGCATTAGCTTCTACATAATTAAAAACTTTATCTTTCACATACACCATATCAGTATTAGGATTATAATCTAAAAAACCTTGTAAAGCGAGTGAAATTATTTGTTGCCTAATTATACGAGTATCTATTACTCTAAATTTGGCAAAATCTAAAACAGAAAAATATCTTTTACCAGTTTTATCTGTAAAATCCTTAATATATTGAAGTGGATTTTTCTCATCAATACCTTGCAATTTTAAATAATTATTTTTAGAAAAATAATTACTAGATTCGAAAAGGGCATTGCTATGAGAGCCACCTTTTAGCATAGTCATGCGAATCTCTGGAGCACCAATCGTCCAATATAAAGCCTCGAAATACATATCTAGCTTATGATAAGTATCATAAAATGGCATAGGATGTAGTCTCTCATTATCTCTAATAAAACTAATTTCCTTTGTTGAATCTTGATATTTAAAAACTAAAGATAAATGATAAATAGAATCTTCGTTAATATATAAAACCACCGAAGCATCTTGACTTTCTATACTATTTTTTCTAATAGAAAAACTCTTTGATTGAGATTTTATGAAAAGATTATTGTTATAAAATAATTTAATAGTAGCCAAATTGATACTATCGCCAGAGCCTATTATACTAGCACCTTTTACAGAAAAGCCACCTTCATAATCAATATTTTCAAAAATATTTTTTATATAAAAATTTGATTGATAAGAATAAAATTGCGGATATATGGCTTGCTCACCTGTTTTATCTGCAAAAATTCTTTCTAGAATATAGCCTGTAACTGGTTGGTCGCCAAAAAAGTCTTTGTGATAAAAATTCACTGTATCTGCTCTATAATCTCTTGATTTCAACGATATAGAATAATTAGAAAGTAAAGCATATACTTTATCAGGGTCCAATAAAGCCCTCTCCCAAGTTATCTTACCTCCATTACCGACCCATTTATTACTACTCATATAATAAATACCATTAGTTTGATATATTACAGAGCTATCACCATATGCATAGCATACCAGACTAGTATTAGGGAAAATTATTTTTGGCTCATTGTCATATTCAAATTTGAAATTATTAGAAGTACTTATCCATGTAGTAGTAGGCGATGAGTATAGAATATTATTTAAAAATAAACTATCAGTTTGATTTAAAAATTGAATAATCTTTTGCCCACGCCCTTTTGTTATAATATTATCATATGTTTTTGCCCAATCAGTAAAATCACTTTGCCATTTACCACTTTTTTGTATATTTACTAATGAATGTATAAAAGCTAAAAAATAATTAGTACCTAAGCGTTTTTTTAACATCTGATTAGATAAATTAATTATAGATTTTTTCTCTAAATCAGTTATAGAACCCCAGAAACTACTAAAGTCTCCAAGTAAAAAAGCGTCAATATTTTTCATATCACTTTTACTCAGATTCCTATCTGAGCTAAAAAGTTTTTGCAAAGTAGATATATATTCTGCTGGGTTTTCACTAAATGAGGTTACTTGTCCATCCAAATAAATAAAACTAAATAAACTAATAAAAATTAAAAATGCTTTTTTCATAATGTCTTAAAAAAATATTTTATTAATTATCAAATTAATAAGCAAAAATACTAAAAAGTATAAACTTTTCGAAAAAAATATAGTGAAAGAATTTATTGTATGAAATTTATTTAAAATATGTAATTAATTACACGTATTGCGTACAAACAATATGTTTTTTTATTTTTTGATTTTATACTCACGATTAAAATTTAATAATATAGCAAGAATAAAAATTATGGTTACTGCCAATATGATAAAAATAAATTTCCAATTTAGAGAACTAATAATATTGAGATCATAATCTACTCCCACTATATATGGATGATGAGCATCTGTGATATAATAATGAAATGCTGAAAAGAAACTACCATATTCATCCGTATATTTCAAAAACATAACTGGTCTTTCTGGCGATAAATTTTTAATATTCGACGGATAATAATAATAAGGAGATAAATATTTTGAAATCATATTGTTCAAAACATCAATACGTTTATAAGAGGATATTACAAATAAAAAAGAATCTTTCTGTGGTATGATCACATATAAATATTCAAAATTATTATTATCAGCAGTATTATTTAAAATATGTCGTAAACTGTCATAATATAAAATTGGAAAATTCTTTTTATTATAAGCACTATCTATTAAAGCCTCTGGTACTATTTCATTTACAAAATGTGTGGCCTCTAGTAATTGTTTCTTTAGATTATTTTTTTGACTAATCCAAAATAAAATTAAGGTAAAAATTATTAATAAATAAGATATAATCAGTACTAAATAATATTTTTTTCGCATTAATTAGGGCTTTTATAGAACAAAATTATACAATAATTTTGAATAAGCAATATTTTTTCATTAAAATAATTTTAAAAAGCAAAGATAAATTAAATATTTACAAATATGAAATAAAATATTTATCTTAATTTTGTAAAAAATATAGTAAAATCATGAATGATTCCAGAGAATTACCACGTATCACCACGTATGTACTGAAAGATATGAAAATGAGAGGTGAAAAAATTAGTATGCTTACAGCATATGATTATAGTTTTGCAAATATTTTAGATAAAGCAGGCATAGACATTATACTAGTAGGTGACTCTGCAGCAAATGTAATGGCAGGATACTCTACTACCTTGCCAATAACTTTAGATCAGATGATATACCATGGGGCGTCGGTAGTACGTGGTGTCAAACGTTCTTTAGTAGTAGTAGATATGCCATTTGGTAGTTATCAAGGGAACTCTAAACTTGCTTTAGAATCAGCTATTAGAATAATGAAAGAAACAGGAGCGCAAGCTGTAAAGCTAGAAGGTGGTAGAGAAGTATTAGAGGCAATTGATCGTATATTATCAGCGGGTATACCAGTAATGGGACATCTAGGGCTCACTCCACAAAGCATAAATAAATTTGGTACTTATACTGTGAGAGCTACTCATAAAGAAGAAGCAGAAAAACTAAGAGAAGATGCTATGTTACTCGAAAGAGCAGGTTGTTTTGCTATAGTTCTAGAAAAAATTCCAGCATTATTAGCTAAAGAAGTGGCTGAGTCTAGTCGTATTCCTATTATCGGCATAGGTGCTGGTAAATGGGTAGATGGACAAGTATTAGTACTCCATGATATGCTCGGAATTAATCAAGATTTCTCACCACGTTTTCTACGTAGATATCACAATCTAAAAACTGAAATATTAAAAGCAGTAAATCAATATATTGATGACGTGAAAAATAAAGATTTCCCTAATGAACATGAGCAATATTGATGGATGGATAGTTCCTATTCCTATATTATATGAGGACAATCATCTCATTGCAGTTCATAAACCAAGTGGACTTTTGATACAAGGTGATAAAACTGGTGATATTACGTTAATAGATCTTATTAAAGGTCATTTAAAAGAAAAATATCAAAAACCAGGTAATGTTTTTTTAGGATTAATACATAGAATAGATAGACCTGCAGCCGGTGTAGTCGTTTTCGCTAAAACATCTAAGGCTCTTGCTAGAATGAATCAACTTTTTCATGATAGAAAAGTACGCAAAATTTATTTAGCTATTGTAGAGCACAGACCTCCTATTAATGAAGGTTTGATAACTCATTATCTTAAAAAAAATGAAAAAAATAATAAAGCATATATATCAGAAATAGAAAAAAAAGGTTATCAGAAAGCAGAATTGTATTTAAGCTTCATCACATCATCAGATAAATTTCATTTAGTAGGTATCGAGCTACATACAGGACGCCATCATCAGATAAGAGCTCAATTATCACATTTAGGTAGCCCTATCAGAGGTGATCTTAAGTATGGAGCACATAGATCACTACCTAATGGGGGTATAGACTTATTATCATATCATTTAGTTTTTCCTCATCCAATAACAGGAGAAATGATATCTATTACTACTCGTGTTCCAGAAAATAATCCTTGGCAATTTTTCAATATTCCTGCACAAAAATGGTTAGGAAAGTATGTAAAATAATTATTAAGAAAGAGGGATTTTTATTGATTAAAAATTTCTTGATAAACATCATGGAAAATATAAAAACCAGGATGGTCTATAATCCATTTAGCAGCTGTCAATGCACCTATGGCAAGTGCTTTTCTTGAAAAATTCTTATGTTCTATGGTTATTTGATCAAATAAACTTGTAAATATAACGCTATGTGTACC
This sequence comes from Bacteroidales bacterium, assembly GCA_018432645.1. Lineage (GTDB taxonomy): Bacteria > Bacteroidota > Bacteroidia > Bacteroidales > DTU049 > DTU049. Next base: position 9,338 of record JAHDSP010000295.1, read on the forward strand.
TACTTCTTCACCTTGCCTGATAGATTTAATATTTAAATAATCTTCTTCTTTATCGTCTAGACTCCAATTTTTGAAATTATAATGTTTCATCACTATTTGAGCTGCTTGTATGGCTGTACCACTAGGTTTATCCAATTTATGTATATGGTGGATTTCTTCTAATCTCACTTTGTAATCTTCGTAAGTTTTCATTTTCCCTGATATATAATCAACAAAATCAAACCACAAATTAACACCTAAATTAAAATTACTGCCCCAAAGTACATTGCCATTATTTAGCAAAGTATATTTTTTTACTGCTTCCAATTCATTGTCCCAACCTGTAGTGCCAGAGACAACAGGTAGACGCATATCTACACAAGTTTTAATGTTATTTACTACGGCATTTGCATTAGTAAATTCTATAGCTACATCTGGTTTATGCTTTTTTATTTCATCTATTAAATTATTATTTTGGTCTATAATGCTTGCTATTTGGTAATTAAAATCTTGGGCAGTGCTTTCAATTTCTTTACCCATTTTACCATAACCTATGATAGCTATTTTTATCATTATTATTATTTTTGAAATTATATTTTAAAGAAATAGTGGGCACAAAAGTATTAGTATTATTAGCTGGTATCATTGATAAATCAGTATCTATACTAAACCCAAATAAATGAGCGTCTACTACTGCATCTAGTATATTTAATAAGTAAACTCCTACAAAAACTATTACACTGATTTCTAGATTGCGTCTATAATAATCTTTGTAATATGTCAGTTGATCTAAGCTATATAAATCTATGTAAGGATCAATTGTTGTAGGATCATCATCTAATCTCATTTCTATTGCGTCTCTATAATCGATATATTTTTTATGATTAGATACAAACATATATGCAGAACCGCCTAATCCAGCATAAATAATAGGTATTTTCCAATATTTACGATTATAACCTTGTCCTAGTCCTGGTAATAGTGAGGAATATAAAGCTGCTCTCTGAGGACTGTGGATCGAGTCTTTTTTATCTAATTGATAATTATTCAAAAAAAAATAAGTATCAGAATTAGCAGTAATGAGGCTTTGAGAGTTAATATAGCTTAAATTAAATAAAAGAGAAAATAATATAAGAAATAGGAATCTATTCATTTATAAAATTCTTAAAAAAATTCTCTATTTCTTCATCATTATCAAATTTTAATTGCACAATGACTTTGCCTTTTGAGGTAACTTTAGATTTAGCATCTATGTTAAATTTTTCTTTAAGATTATTTAAAATTTTTTCAGTTTTTTCTGAAACAATATTTTTAGTAGAATGTTTAGCAGTAGATTTATTTTTGAGATTAGCCACTAGCTCTTCTACTTTGCGAACAGAGAGACCTTCGTCAATAGTTTTTTTAAAGATGTTCATCAGGTCTTCATCATCATCGATAGAAGCTAATGCACGAGCATGTCCCATGGTGATTTTTTCATAGCGAATAGCAGCTTGTATAGCTGGAGGTAAATTGAGTATACGTAAATAATTAGAAATGGTAGCTCTATTTTTACCTACACGAGAGCTTAGTTCCTCTTGAGTGAGATTAAACTCTTCGAGTAATTTTTGGTATGAATTTGCAATTTCTATTGCATTTAAATCTTGCCTTTGTATATTTTCTACAAGGGCTAATTCTAGAAGTGTGTCGTCATCAGCATCTTTGACAAAAGCAGGTATTTCATTGAGATTAGCTAATCTAGCTGCTCTCAGACGTCTTTCACCAGAAATTAATTGATATCTATTTTTATCAATTTTTCTAACAGTGATCGGCTGAATAATACCCAAATGTTTAATAGATTCAGCTAAATCATATAAAGCATCCTCATCGAAATCTGTACGCGGTTGAAAAGGATTACTTTCTATTTGATCTACAGGTATCAAAGGAAATGCAGATGAGGAGAAATAATCATTATCTATATCTCCCAATATAGCTTCTAATCCTCTTCCCAAAGCTGGCCTTTTACTTGTTGACATTTAAATTTTCTTTCTTTGATTTATTTAAAATTTCTTTAGCAAGGGCGATATAACTCTGAGCACCTTTACCAGTAGTATCGAAAGTAATTATAGTTTCTCCATAAGAAGGAGCCTCACCAATGCGAGTATTTCTAGGAATTATTGTATCGAAGACTATATCTTTGAAATGATGTCTTACCTCATCAACTACTTGATTAGATAAACGTAACCTTTTATCATACATAGTAAGTAAAATACCTTCGATATCTAAATTTTGATTTAGTCTATTTTGAACTATTCTAATAGTATTCAATAATTTTCCTAATCCTTCGAGAGCAAAATATTCACATTGTACAGGTATAATTACAGAATCAGCTGCTGTAAGGGCATTCACAGTAATGATGCCAAGAGATGGAGAGCAATCGATGAGTATAATATCGTAATCATTTTTTAATGAGTCTACAACTATTTTCATCTTTTTTTCTCTATCTTCCATATTAATTAACTCTATCTCGGCACCTACAAGGTTAATATGAGCTGGTAGGATGAATAGATTTGGAGTATTTGTCTCTACAATGGTTTCATGAGGATCGATATTATTAATGATGCACTCATAAATACTTTTGTTAATAGATTTAGGATCTATACCTAATCCAGAAGTAGAATTAGCTTGTGGGTCAGCGTCGATGATTAAAGTTCTGAAATCTAAAGCTGCAAAAGCACCTCCTAGATTAAGAGCAGTAGTAGTTTTTCCCACACCTCCTTTTTGATTTGCTAATGCTATAACTTTGCCCATAATAATTAAAAAATTATATCTTCTTCGTCGAGATTATTAGAAAATTTATTTGGATTTTCTTTGTCAAATTTACGTTTTTCTATAATTTCTTCTATACCTTCTTCAGGATCTATACCAGTTTCGATAAATTCTATTGCATAGCGTAATCCTCGAGCAAATTTATCCATATCTTCTTTGTACAAAAATATTTTAGTTTTTTTGTAGCCAAATTGCCCTGTAGATTCATCTAATTCTTTTCTACTCTCAGTAATAGTAATATATCTATCACCAGACTTGCTCTCTTTAACATCAAAAAAGTAGGTGCGTCTACCTGCTTTTACTGATTTTGAATACACTTCTTCCTTTTCTCTTTTCATTATCCGTCTTTATTTTTTGTTTTTTATAAAATTTATGGCAAAGGTAATAAAAATTTTTTATCTGACAATAATGAATATTTTTGAATAAATTTTTATATAAATTACTTTTCTTTGTCAGCTACACAAAGAAAAGTAACAAAAGAAAAGTCTCCGCAGGGGAAATGATTTGAGGGGTTTAAAATTTTAAACCCCTACAAGATTTCTTATTGCCCTATGCTGCTTGCTTGTTTTATTGCAAATCATTTCCCAATGCGGTTGGGACACATCTAAAGATGTGTTTAAAGTAAACTAGTAGTTTCGCTGTAGCCATAGGGAAGGTATTGAAAATGCTGGAATACTATAAAATTTTGCTATGTAAAATTGATAAATATTTTTACTCATTTAGCTCTATTACACTCACATCGTCTATGAGATAATATAGGTTCTTTTTTTCTCTATCCCAATAGCGATAATAATAAGGACTATGAGGACGAATGTATTCATCTTCTAATTTTTTATATTTTTTAATATATGGATTTACTACTAATAAATTCTTTTTTATTGCTTTGCTCAGAATCTTTTTATTATGTCGAGTATTTTTATTTTTGTATTTTTCATAAGCTTCAACTACAGCAGGTGTATCGTCCCAAAACATTCCTATTGTAACGTATTGCTCTCCACCTTGTGCAGTATAGATACCACTTATCTCTACCCAATTTGTATCTGTTATGAAATTGCCATCTGGATTTTTAATATGTGCTCGCAACTCTGGTGTCATGTACCTCACATAGCTAGAAACATTATATTTTTTACCTACAATATCTGTATCTTTTGAGAAATAAAGACCAATATTATATGCTGCGTAATCACTATATTTATAAGCTAATTTCACCCAAAAACTCACTTTATATTGTTTGCCTGCTTCTAGTGTATCTATGAGTTTACTTTGTATGTGCTCCATCCAGAAATTTTCCTCTCCAATCAATGCTAACCCCATATAACCATTTCCTGTTTTGGGTTTGTAACTTGCTAAATATATGTAATTGTACAAGCAAAAATTAGTGTGAGGAAGTTCTATCCAGCACTTATTAAAATAATCAGGTGTAGCATCATTAGGGGACCACCACCCTATACAAGGTATTGTGTCTACAACATTTAGATTGCATGGACAGCTATAATATTCTTCGAAGCTACCATTATAAATTAAATTTTTTTGTGAAAAAATATTATTTGAAATTATACTAATTAAAATAAATAATATTTGTATTCTGCAATTATTTAATATTTTATTCATAATTATTTGCTTCTTTAAAAACTTCTGGCCCTAAAAAAAGATCTTTCATATAATATTTATCTAATACATTAGGTGATATGATTATTGTGCCCCATAGATTTCTTCTAGAAATTCTAACATTTTTATCCAACATTGTCAATTTCGTTATAAATTTATGACCAACGTATCTTGCATATTTTTGTGTAGGAACTATATATATTATTTGCATAATGTACGTCTCACCTTCTTTTAGCTTTTCTGGTAATCTAACATTATATTTAGGTGTTACTAAAGTGTATAAAATGTCCATTGTAGAATTAGATAGATATATTAAATATGCATGCCTAATACTTTTTATTCTATTTATTCTATACTCGCCAGTTGTATAATATATGGTATCCTTGCCCTCATAAAAAATTTCATAATTAATTTTATTATCTAAATTATTATTAGCTAGGATACTCGCAGGTACAACTATATTTAAAGAATAAAATACAAAATGTCTTTAATTTTTTCATTTTATTTTTATGCTAAACTATTTAATACATGCATTACTAAATTTTTTATTGCTTGAGAATAATCATCAGTGAAATCTTTTGTTACTCTATTAGCAATAGCTACACAAACTGTACATGCTTTGTGTCCCATCAGTTTAGCTAATCCAAATAATGCAGAAGTTTCCATTTCAAAATTTGCTAATATATGCCCTTGATATTCAAAATTTTCAAATTGATTTATTAACTCTGGATATGCTAGAGGCAATCTCAAAACTCTACCTTGTGGACCATAAAAACCACTAGCAGTTACAGTAACGCCTGAATGAAAATTATCATTATATAATTTATTGTATAACTCTCTATCACATTTTACTACATATGGTCTAGGTAGAGTATCTGGCCAATTTACTTTTTGCAAAATATTTTTTTCGAAATCTACTTCACGAATAGATGTGTCATGTTTATAATAATGTAAAAGTCCATCCATACCTAAAGCCATTTCAGATATTACTACACTATTGACATCTATTTTGCTATGTAGAGCACCTGAGGTACCTATACGTATTAAATTTAAACTTTTATGCTCTTTTTTTATTTCTCTTTTTTCTAGATCTATATTTGCCAGAGCATCCAGTTCATTAACTACAATATCTATATTATCAGTTCCCATACCAGTGCTAATCACTGTGAATCGTTTATTTTTGTAATATCCAGTATAGCTAATTATTTCTCTATTATGTCTACTCACCTCGATAGTCTCAAAAAAACTAGATACCCATTCTGAACGTTCTGGATCACCTACTAGAATAATAGTATCTGCAATCTCATGAGGGAATAATGCTAAATGATATACACTACCATCAGGTTTTAAAACTAATTCTGATTTTTCCATAACATTTTTTTTAATTATTAACTACAAAATTAAAAAAAATATCGAAATTTGCATAAAATTTAAATTATTATGATTTTAGTAACTGGAGGAGCTGGATATATTGGTTCTCATGTGATAGCTGCATTATTAAAACATGGCTACAAGGTTGTCAATGTAGATAATTTCTCTAGATCTCATCCTATTATTCATAAAATTTTAGAAGATTATTTTAAAACAAATATTCCTTTGTATCAAATAGATTTGTCAGATGATAGAGCTTTTAAAGAATTAATGAAAATAAAAGAACCTATAGAAGCGATAATTCATTTAGCTGCATATAAATTTGTAGAAGAATCCTATGAAGATCCAGCTCTATATTATAATAACAACATTCCCATATTGCTTCATTTGTTAGATTATGTTAATCAAAGAGAAATTCCTTATTTTATTTTTTCATCATCATGCACTGTATATGGTGAGCCTGATTATATACCGGTAAATGAAAATTCTCCTCTCAAAGAGCCTACAAGCCCATATGGTCATACCAAGCAGATGAGTGAATATATATTAAAAAATTATGCTAATGCATATAATATAATGAAAGTTATTTCTTTGCGTTATTTTAATCCAATAGGTGCACATCCTGATATAGTGATTGGAGAAATACCTACTATAAAATCAAAAGGA
>JAHDSP010000189.1 GCA_018432645.1 Bacteroidales bacterium
CATGTGTAAAAATTGTAATAGACAATTCAGAGTAACCACAGGAACTTTTATGTATGGCATTCACCACAGAGATAAAATGCTCGAATACATCAAATGTATGTCTGCAGGAATGACTTTGAGAGAATGTGCTAGAAATGTAGGAATATGCTTGCAAACAAGTTTCTTTTGGAGACATAGAATTTTAAGTGCTCTGCAATCTTTTGAAGACAATGTAAATTTCTTTGGAGTAGTGGAATTAGAGGAATTGCTAATGAATTACTCAGAAAAAGGTAAAAAGAAGAGAGAGAAGAAAGAATTAAAAAAGTTAAAGAAAAAGAAGCCAACGAAAGTAGCAGTATTGGCTGCCACAGATAGGAGTGGGAATATATTGTTCAAAAAATTAGAAGACGATAGAGTACAAGCTGATCACATATCAGATTTTCTAAAATCAAGAATATCGAAGGATTCAGTTGTATGCGGCAGCGATAAAAAAGCTTTCAAGACTGTAAATGCAGAGCACATCAGACACAAAGAGATATCTTCTAATAAAAAGATGAAAGGTGGTATATATAGTGTATCAACTGTTCATAAAAAGATAACTGCTTTTGTAGGTTGGATATATTACAAATTTCGTGGAGTGGCGACAAAATATTTAACAAACTACATAATGTGGTTTGTTATTAAAGGGAAGTATTTGGCGAATAAAATAATAGAAGACACTGGGAGGTTGCTGAATTTGGCAGCGTCAGATAGGCGGGCATGGGAGCGGTATAGTGATTTGATGTCAAAAACATATTTATTCTATAACATTTAGATATTTTCTTAATCCTTATTCAGTTTCTTTTAAAATAATATTTTTTAGTTCTATAACGGATAGTGTGGGTAATAAAATTTTAGCTTAGCACATAAGAAATAAATCATATTGATAAAGTTGTTAATATTTCTATAACCTCTAGCTCTTCTTTTAGCAAGTTGAATTTTAATGTTTATTCCTTCGATGATACCAGTAGTAGTTTTTGCTTTAATGTTTATTTAACAATACCACTCCTATAGGCTTTTATTGTTTTAGCAAATTCTATAAGGGAGTGTATCTTGGAGTCTTCTGCCATATCACACTAAAATGCGAAATATCCTTGTGTTTCTTGCATATCTTTTATTTGCCAGAATTCATTAAACATAACTTTTAATCTACATGATTCTCCTATTTGGGGATACATTAATGTTAGCATATTTTATTGTGCTTTCTTATCAGTTGTTAGGTTTCTATAAGCTTTTAAATATATATATTTATGACCTTTCAGCATTTCATTTTCCCTTCGCTCCAATTGCCAAACTTTATTAAAGGATACATTTATGTGAAATTTATCAAAAACTATATTCGCATTAGGGTTTTTATCATATAATATCTTTGATATAACATGGTTTTTCTATATATAATACAAAACTAAATATCTCTTTTGAATTCATATCTTTTATATCCAAATTTACTATTTTTTAATTACCCACTTAAAGCGTTATAGAACCAAATTTTTTATCACTCAAGTTATTTATTTTTTCAAAAATATATTCAATCTACAAATTTTTATTTCATCAAAAAGCCATATTCATAAACTTTTTGTTCTATTTTTTTGGCTAACACTGCAATAGCAAATTTTAGATTACTTAAAAGTTCCATATATTTTTTATCATCACTTTTATTTTTCATCTTCCCCTTTTGGTCTCTACCTTGGAAATATTCTCTGATATCGTAATAACTAGCATTAGGATTAGAATCGGGTTGTGCATGATAGTATCGCCAGAGCTTTCTACCAGCATCGAATACTGCTTTTGCTTCGTTAGAAAAAACTAAAGGAGTATTTTGTTTTTCTGAATTAGCGAAAATAGTGTTTTCATCATTAGTTTTTATTTTTCCTTGTATGAAATCGGTCATGAAATGGCTGTCAAATTTATCTTTTGCATTCACCTCGTCCTCTGTGAATGGTATCCAATGATTTATGCCTTCTTTTGATGTGATTTTATTTTGAGTATGAAACAAAGTGAATGCAAGGCAGTCATTCTGAAACTCTGTATCTGTTTTCCATCCATCGTTAGGATAAAGAAATTGATCGCGGTTGTTGAGCCAATTGGCTTCAACACAGTGACGCACTGAAAAATAAATACCAGAAATTAGAAGGTTTGATTTGTCAATATTAAATTTCCCGTCACCCCCTAAAACAGTCGTTTCAAAATTTGTAATACGTATTCTATTTTGATGCTGAAAATCATTACTATTATAAATTAATTTTGCTATCGGATTATATTTGTATTTGTAGGAAATAAGCCATTTATTGAGAAATTTTGCATTATTATAATTTGAAAACCACTTGGTTTTAATCATGTTTTTATCTTCATCATAAACATCAGCAAGAATTGAATTGAAGATTTCTTTTTTATTTGTATCATAAAATTGAAAACCAATCGGGAATTTCCCTTTTACATTATCAAATGTATATGCAGGAACAACGAAAAGCTTTTCAAGTTTAGCCTGAAATGTTAATCTCATAGTTTCAAAATCAGGTGCATTAAGCAATTTTAATGTTGAAAATATCCCAATTTTACAGCCATTAATTTCCTTATAAATTCTATATAAAAATTGGATATATAATTCATCCTTTGCTTCTCCAATTTCTTCATTATGATAATTTGTATTTGCAACACCCAATCCTCTTTTATATGGTGGATTGATATAAATAACTAATTTTTTTCTTTTTTCTGGGTCATTAATTATTTCCTGTAACACTTCTGGGAGTTTGCTGAAATCATCATTTAAAAAATCAAATTGAAATACATGGCTTTCTAAAAGATTAGCTCCATTTTTTATTCTGTCTTTCATCACCTCTACATCTTGTTCATCTAAGGTAGAAGCCCAAATGTTATATTTATTGGTAAGTCCAGCAAGCAGATTGCCAGTGCCGGCAGCACAATCCCATACATAATATTCGTCTTGCCAGTTTTCGCCCAGCACATCGGTAAGATATTTTTGTGACAGTTCCACCCAAATTTGAGGCGTAAAGAAACTTCCTTTTCGTTCGCGAATATCTTGTGGCACCAACAAGTCGCGGCGTTCCACAATGTAATCCCAATATTCTTCTAATGGTGGGCGTTCATATTTATTCCAAAATTGATTATGTGCTTTTTGATTATCTTTAAATTCTGCTTTTTTACTACTGAATAGACCAGTTTCATCTGTTTTTCTATCCAGCTCATAATGATCATGTTTTAGTAAAACATATAGCTTATCTTTTAGAGTAATATTCTCGTCAGAAAGTAAGTCAGCTAAATAAAAATCTCCATCAATGATACCACTTTTTTTGGCAGCATCCCAATTAACATCAATACTTGGCTTAACTGTCTGCAACCATTTATTATAAACCACCATGAAATTATTTTTATCAATTTTTATTTTGCTTTGACCAAAATTGCCATGTTTGAAGTTATCTTTAATAAATTTTTTTAGATCCTTATCATCTTTTTCATAATAAAACAATAGAGTTTTTTCATCAATATTTTTTTTAACCTTATCATAAATAATCTGAAACTCTTTGGTAGAATGATTAGAAGGAGTGACTTTCCAGTTAAAATCATTTATATAAAAAATATCATGAATGTCATTATAAGGAATAAAGGCAATCTTTTCTGCATCAAAAGCACCAAGGAAAAATGGAGGTAAATATTTGTCAAAAGTACGAGCTCTGCCAATAGTTAATATCAGCTGAACAATAGAAGTATAAATATCTGAAGAGCCTGCCTTTGCCTCAGCCCATAACAAAGATTGTGGTTCAGTATCATCTTTTGTACCTTGCCACATGCTAACACAAAAGTCTACATTGCCGATTATTTTTGTACAATCATATAACCAGAAATAATCATGAGCTATTTTATTTTTCAGTTCTTCCTCTCTGATATTCCCATATTTCATAAAATTAATAGTATTTTAGACAAAGTTAATAAAAATTTTTTATGTTCTCACAACAGGATATTCAAGCCATTCTTTATTTTTAAACAATCTACCATTGGCTTTTTTATTTCTTTTTACTCCATCAGCTCCCCATGTTCCCCATTGTTTAAAAAAGAAAGGTACATTTAGTTTTTTGCATTGTAAATATATGTTATTCACCCATTCAGGTTTTATCAACCTAGCTCTATTACCTGACTCACCACCTACTATTACCCAATCAATATTCTCAAGATCTATTTTATCGATGGGACCAATCAAAGGTTCAAATGAAACGAATTTTATTGTTGCC
>JAHDSP010000536.1 GCA_018432645.1 Bacteroidales bacterium
GACGACCTCTATATAAAAATGAATGCCAGAGGAAAGCAGTTAACCGATTTTGAAAACTTCAAAGCTGACCTTGTGGGCTACATTAAAAATGAGAATATTGAACATGAAATCAATCCAAAAGAAAGTATTGCCCATAAGTTAGATACTACTTGGACGGATATATTTTGGAAAAATAAATCTCCAAACAATAATATAGATGAAATCTATTATGCCTTTATTAATCGTTTTCTATTGAATTGTTTGATAACATATAAAGTAGAGAAAGATAAATATTTATATGATGAGATATTAGTATTAGTAGAAAAAAATAAACTTTTCAAATATCTGTACGGTGATAGGGGCAATGATACAAATGTTAAATATTATGGGTTTGATATCTACAAGACGGAAGAACCTGTCATTAAAACAGGAATAATTAAACTAAAAACAGTTCTTAATAGGCTCGAAACATTAAAAGATAAAGATAATATTAACAAATTATTTCAACCAAATTGGGATGAGAATTCAGGTTTTTGTTTTATCCCTGAATATAAGTCAAATAACAACAAGGAATATATTCCTACCACCCTAACTCAACCTCAACGAGTTGTATTTTATGCTATTTGCTGTTATTTTGAAAAGGATAATTATGATGAATTGAATTTCAAGCGGTGGATGAGAGTCGTTTGGAATATTGTTGAAAATGCTAATATTGAGAGTATTCCAGCAATGATTGGAGCAATGCGGCTAATTGATAAATTGGCAGAATATTCTCACGATATATACAATCATCTAAATGAACGAGATATTTCAAATGACTTTGCCAAAGAGCAAATGGAAGAAGAAAAAGAAAAAGCCAAAAAGATAGTGGACGACATAGAATTTAATAACAATAAAGGTAAAACATGGGAAGAAAAAATTATTGAAGCTGAGGAATATGCATTTTTTAAAGGAGCTATTCGATTTTTGTTAAGAGATGAAGAAGGTAAATACAATTGGGATAAATTTGATGCTCGATTTGAAAAAGCACAAAAGTATTTTGATAAAAATGGAGTTAAAGAAGAATATAAAAAGGATGCTATTTTATTACGAGTTCTTATAAGTTATTTTAATAATATTGATCAATTCAAGGGACAAATATTCGATAATAATGCTACCTCATGGAAATCAATTTTAATTAATGGTAATTTGATTGTTCCTTTAAATAAGTTTTTTGAAATTGATGATACTCTATCTATTGATTTAAAATCATTCAATTCTAATATCACTGACAAAGACAAAGAACAGTTAAGATATTTTCAAAATGATTTATGCAAAACTCCAATTATTACACATTTTAGTGAGAAAAGTTCTTTACATTGGCGGTATTATGGCAAATATTCAGTTTTTCCTTATAATGCAAAATCACAAAGGAAAATTTTTGTGTTAGCTGATAAACGAAATGAAGTATTATCAGATTTAGAGAAAAAAGGGATTATTGAAGTTGATGGTTGGCAGAAAGTGAATGACTTGCCATTTTATAAAGGTAGGGAAATCTATTTTACATCAAAGCTTAATGGTAAAAAATATCAATGGTTTGATTGCTTAAAAGAAAAACAAGATAATGGAAATTGGCAAAAGATAGAAAATATAACTTTAGATGACCTAAAAGAATATTTAGAAAATCAAAAATAATGCTATCTTTCGTAGCCATAGACTTTGAAACCTCTGTAAAACATCAATTTGTGCTGTCAGCATTGCAACCGTAGAAAACAGCAAAATTATTGAAGAATTCTATTCTTTAATAAAACCACCGAATAGTGGATATAGCTATTACTGTACACAAGTTCACGGAATTACATCTTATGATACAGTAGATTCACCTTCTTTTGCTGAAATAACACCAACAATTTCTTTAATTCCATCCACAGATTTACACAAATTAACACTGATGATTTATTTTTTTTGAGTGCATTTGTTACTTATTACCTATTATCTATCACCTATCACTCATCACTTATCACTTATCACCTATCACCTCTTCTCCCCGTCTCTCCAGTCTCATTTGTGTTCATCTGTGGACTAATAACAACAAGTGAACAATTAAATAATTTACCTGCAATAAACGTTATAGAATAAATGAATTTTTATCTAATTTTATAATCTGTTTTTATTTATTAAAAATAATTTTTTAATTTTGATAAAAAAGTGGAGATAGAGAATTTATCTAAAACTATGTCTAATGCTATAAACGAATTAGCAAAGTTGCCAGGCATTGGTGAGCGAACAGCCACACGTCTAGTCATGTATCTCATTAGACAAGACAAACAATATTTAAAAAAATTAAGTGAAAGTATAGATCAACTTAGCACAAATTTGTATTTATGTAATCAATGCCATAATGTATCTGATGCAGAGATATGTAATATTTGTTCAGATGATACTAGAGATTATTCCAAGCTATGTATAGTGCAGAATATACAAGATCTGATAGCTATAGAACGTTCGAGAGTTTATAATGGATATTATCATGTGCTAAATGGATTAATTTCGCCATTAGATGGCATTACTCCAGATAAAATTTATATTAATGATATACCTCGACGACTTCAAAATAATAAAATAAATGAAATTATTTTTGCTTTGCCTGCTACAGTAGAGGGAGATACTACTGCTTATTATATTTTTAATATGTTAAAAGATTTTGACTCATTGTATTTCTCTGCAATAGCACGAGGTATATCAATCGGTGGTAATCTAGAATATATAGATGAGCTCACTTTAGGCAAAGCAATAAAAAATCGTATAGATTTCTCAAATGCTATTAAAAAATGAAAAAAAACCTCATCTTAATTATTATATGTTTATTATTTTTGTATAGTTGCAAAACTTCAAATATTTCTAATAGTTTTACATTTAAAGAAATTTATCAATCTGGCTCTAATATCATAAATGCTAATGTTTCATTCTCTCATGTTAATGATTCTACTAGTTTTTTTTATTTACAATTAGATACGACAAATTTACATTTTACAAATATAAATACATCTTTTAATACAATTAATGAATATGCGAATATTGAATGTAAAATTGAAATTTTTGACACTTTAGATAAGATATTAACATATAAAAATTTTAATTTTGAAATTATAGATACTATTAATAGTTGGGACACTCTGATAAAATTAAAAATTAATAATGATTTTAAAGGTTATTGCAAGGTTTATCTGAGATCTAATAATAATTCATTTGTTAAATTTATAGATATTGATAAATCTAATCCATACAGTGATGAATGGTTTCAGACAAATTTAAAAAATAATCATTTACTATTCATCGGTGATACATTAGAAATAAAACATCTAATAAAAAATATAGATAGTTTTCGATGCATTGTATATAAATTCCCTCCTATAGCAGCACCGCCCTTTGCAGTAGAATTAAACAATAAAAATATTGAATTATCAAAAATAAAAGAATTACAAATATCAGCAACTAAACCACTAGTAGCAAACAAAGATTTAATCAATACATTGGTAAGTATTAATATAGACACTACTCCTACTGGTATTTTTTTTATAATAGTTCCAGAGTATTTCCCAGAAATTAAATATCAAGAAGAATTAATCCCACCAATGAGATATATAACTTCAGAAACAGAATTCAATAAATTAAAAAATTCAGCTAATCCTAAAAAAGCAGTAGATTCATTTTGGTTAGCACAAATAGGAGATATACGAAGAGCAACAGAAATAATAAAGAAATATTATTTAAGAGTGATAAATGCAAATAGATATTTTACAGATATACAACCTGGTTGGCAAACAGATAGAGGATTAATTTACATAGTACAAGGACAACCCAATTACATATATAGAATTTATAACACAGAAGTATGGCTATATGGTTCTAGAGATGAAATGTATTCTAAAAGTTATTATTTTTATCGTACAAAAATTTCAAATAATTTATTCACTTGGAAACTTTTTAGAAGTGCAGATTATAAACCATTTTGGTTTCATAATGTAAATCTTTGGAGGAAATAAATAGGGAAGGGGAGAGAAATTCAAAAAATAAAAATCAAGATTGACTTTGATAAATTTATAAAATGTGTCTCTTGGAGTTAGACTGATGTGAGTATAATTAAAAAAAAGGTTAAATTATTTATACATATATTACACACTCTAAACAACAGATATCTACTATTATTAGAAAGAAAAACTAGGGAAGGGGATAGATGGAATTATACAATCTTTGAGAAGGGTTTTAAAATTATAAAAAAGGGAATTTTAAGGGAAATATTTAAATGTTATAGAATAAATATGTTTTTGACATCAAATCACTATACCGCTCCCACGCCCGCCTATCTGACGCCGCCAAATTCAACAACCTCCCCGTGTCTTCTATAATTTTATTCGCCAAATACTTTCCTTTAATAACAAACCACATAATGTAGTTTGTTAAATACTTTGTCGCCACTCCACGAAATTTGTAATATATCCAACCAACAAAAGCTGTTATCTTCTTATGAACAGTTGATACACTGTATATACCACCTTTCATCTTTTTATTAGATGATATCTCTTTGTGTTTTATGTGCTCTGCATTTACAGTCTTGAAAGCTTTATTATTACTACCACATATTACTGAATCTTTTGATATCCTA
>JAHDSP010000157.1 GCA_018432645.1 Bacteroidales bacterium
TCTAAATTGTCTGCCACAATGTTTGCAACGATAATTTTGAATACCTTTTTGCTTGCCATTTTTTACAATATTGTTACTACGACAATTTGGACATAATGGTGGAGTACTTTGAATTTTTAAACCTTGGTAATCTACTGCGTCTGCTTCGTTCTCTAACAGGAAATCGTAGAGATTATCAAAGAAGGCTTTAGAGTCTTCCTTACTCATAGCCAGATGTTTATCAATGTTATCAACTAAAGTCTTCATAAATACTGATTTTTTGGCAAATATACATAATAATTTCAATATGATACTAATATCATTAACTATTTTAAACATTTAAAAAATGAAAATTTTTCACAATTCCTTATTTTTTCTTATCTTTGCATAAAACTTTTGTGTTATGAAATTATCAGTTATCCAAAATGCCAATTTAAATGATAAATTAGTTCTCGTTAGAGTAGATCATAATGTAGTAGAAAACGGCGTTATTCATGATCCTTATCGCATTGACGCTACCCTTCAAACTTTATTCTATATCGCCTCTCATGGTGGTAAATTGATACTTATGACTCACATTGGTCGTCCTAAAAATAAAAAAGATGGTTCTATTACTATTTCTGATAAAACCAGCGTATTACCTATTGTCGAATATTTGTATAATAAATTAAATCTTAAGTTTAAAGTTCCTGATTTTTATGTTAATGAACCTTATGGCATTCAAGATATTGATACATCCATCAATAATTTAATTAAAGAATTAAAATCAGGTAATATTGATGGAATTTATTTGCCAAATACTAGATGGTTTAGAGGTGAAGAAGACAAAGGCGAATGGAAAGATAGATTTGCTAAAGAGTTAGCAGGGTTAGCTGATATTTATGTGAATGATGCTTTCGGCTCTTGGCAACCTCATGTTTCTACCTTTACTATTACCAAGTATTTGCCTAGCTATGCTGGTTTATTATTACAAAAAGAAATTAATAATTTAGATAAAATATTTTCCCCTGCTAAACCTATGATTGCTGTTATTGCTGGTGCTAAATTTGATACTAAAATTAATAGCTTAAAAGCTCTTATAGAAAAAGTAGATTATTTAATGCTCGGTGGTGTCATACTAAATGCCTATTTAGCTGCGAAATATAATATTTTGATCAATGGTATAGATGATGATAATTTGGCTTTAGCTAAAGATTTTGTTGATTTTGTTAATAATAATTATCCAAATAAAATTATAGAACCTCGTTTTATCGTGGAGTCTGATACTATGGATGGCAAAATAGATGGTCATTTTAGAGTAGTGGATATTCATAATTTGAAAGCTGGTGATAAACTTAATTATGTGTTAGATGTGGCTCCTGAGTCTTTTAATGAGCCTTCTCTAATTAATATTTTTAATAATGCTAAAACATTTTTTGTAAATGCTGTTATGGGGTTTGCTCCTTATTTTAATGATGGTACTATTGCACTAAATAACTTGATAAATTCTAATACAGAAGCTATGAAATTATATGCTGGTGGCGATACTTTGCAAGAACTTAAACGTCTTTTGCCTGGTGTGTATATGAAAGCTCTTGATGACCCTAAATATTATATGTTTACTGGTGGTGGTGCAGTTTTGAATGCTATCGAAGAAAATTCTCCCTTCGGCATAGAACCTGTCAAGGCTCTTTTAGTAGAGTGATAACATTATTTATTTTTTATCTATTTACTTCTTTTTATGCTTAATATTAATAAAATTCTAATTTCTAGAACTGATAAATTAGGAGATCTAGTTCTCACTTTACCTTTAGCAGCTTTTTTGAAAAAAAATTTTCCTGGGATTAATATTTCTTACCTCGTTAGGGACTATGCTTTGCCTATTGCTGCTTCTTATAATTTTATTGATAATGTCTATTCTTTTGATCAGATAAATAAAGAATCAAAGATTGATAAAAAAATAGAACTTATCAATTCTATTGCTGCTGATACTGTCATTTTTGCTTATCCAGATTATAATGTAATGAGATTACTTGCAAAATCTAAAATACCTATGCGTATTGCTACTTCTCATCGTTATTATTCATGTAGATTTGCTAATAAATTAGTTAATTTTTCTAGGAAAAATTCTAATTTGCATGAGGCGCAATTAAATTTTTTTCTTCTGCATCCATTGCAAATTGACTATATACCTTCTATTACCGAATTAGAACAATTTTATGGTAAAGATAAATTTATTCTTCATGACTTGCCCGTTCTTGTGTCTAATGATTTTATAGATCAAAATAATCGTCCTATAATTCTACATCCAGGTTCAATGGGTAGTGCTCCTAATTTTTCTACGGAAAATTTTTATTTGTTAGTAAAAAAATTACTTGAACTTGGCGAAAATGTTTATATCACTGGTAGTAGTGAAGAAGGTAAATATTGGTTACCAATTTTTAAGGATTTGAATGTAAAAACTTTTTTCGGCTCTTTAGATTTGCATCAATTAATGAGTGTTTTAGCAAATGCTAAAGCAGTAATAGCTAGTAGTACTGGTCCATTGCACATTGCTGCTTCACTAGGTACTAATGCTATTGGGTTATATGTGCCTATGGGTACTTTTGCCCCACATAGATGGGCACCAATTGGCCAAAATGCCAAGGTCATTTTACCTCCTTTTAATAAAGTTATTTGTCATAAACATTGTTTAAATCCTGAAAATTGTTACTGTATTAATCAAATAGCAGTAGATGAGATTATTGATATAGTAAAAAATTTTTTTGTGATAGGCGTTTAGATAATAAAGTTTGTTTCAACAATTTTTATTATAAAAGAATAACTTTACAATAATTAGTAAGCTCTAGCTAAAGATTTTCTTTTATTAATTTTCTTTGTGTAGTTGACAAAGAAAATTAAATTAGATGAATAATTATTTAAAAAAAGTTTAAATTAAGTAATGATATTTTAACTTAAAAATATATTGATTAATGTTTCTATAATTCTAAATTATAAAGAGAATCAATAAAAATTAAATTTTTAAAAATAATTTTTAAATAATATTGATTAATAACGGATTTAAGTATTTAAAAATTATTAATCAAATATCATTAATTAATTTAAACAATAAAATGATAATTTTTAAAAACCCTTTGTCAAATCCGTATTTGACTATCGGAGACTTTTCTTTTGTTACTTTTCTTTGTGTGGTTGACAAAGAAAAGTAAATTAGAAATTTATTAAAAAAATTATACTCTTAAGAAATATAGTTATTACCTTGAATTAACCAGTAATAATTTAGATATTAATATAATTTATAAATAAATGTTTAAATTAAATAATGATATATGAATTTAAATAAATTACTATTAATACTTTTTATATTATAGATTATAAACAAAATAAGTAAAAATTAAATTTTAAAAAAATATTTCTTTAAAATGTTCATAAATAAAGAATTTATAAATTATAAAATTACTAAATAAATATCATTACTTAATTTAAACAAATAATACATTTTTTTGTAAAGTGCTTAATAGCAGATAGATATAAGTAATAATTTGGTTATTACTTAAACGCATAATTCAAAAGTTTTTAATTATTGTTTTAAAATAAAATTTTTTTTGTAACTTTGCATTTAAAATAAAAAAATATCATTTATGAAAAAGCTATTTTTAATTTTATTAGTTGCATTTGCAATACCTAGTTTTGTAAATGCTCAAACTGCTGTTACAGGCAGAGTAGCCAGCAAAAACAAAGCTGAGTTTAAAGTGAAAACTTTTTTCCATTGCGAAAATGGTAAAAAACTCATTGAGGATAAAATTTCTAATAAAGAAGATATTTATTCTGTCAACGCTGATTTAGAAACAAAAATCGTTACCATTGTCTATAATCCCCAGAGATATAATGAGACAGATTTGATAAATCTAATTCATGAGGTTGGTTATTTAACTGAAAAAAGTCCTGAAGGTACAAAAATAGATAAAGCTTGCTCTCATTAGTTGAGCACAAACTTTGTAATTTTTATAATTTAATAAGTGTAAATGCCGTTATTTTCAAGTTCATTTTTTTTAATTTTTTATGAAAGCTAAAATACTTTTTGCATTTACATTATTATTAATTGTTTTTTCTTCATGTAGAGATAATATTGAATTTAATAAAATTGCTAAAGCAGATGACCCAGAGCTCAAATATGCTAAAGTGTTAGAATATTATCAAGAGGGCAGATATTATCAGGTCATTCAATTATGTGAAATGATAATTCCATATTATCGCGGAACTACTAAATCACAAGAGTTATATTATTATATGGCATGGAGCTATTATCATCAGGGTGATTATATATTAGCTAGTTATCATTTTAGTGAATTCGCCAAAACCTTCCCTTCTAGTAAATATGCTGAGGAGTGTGCTTTCCAAGCTGCTTATTCTAAATATAAATTGGCTCCCGCCTATTATCTAGATCAATCTATTACTAAAGAAGCTATTAATGATTTTCAATTATTTATCTCCAGATATCCAAATAGTAGCAAAATTTTAGAAGCTAAAGATTGTATTAATAAACTAAGTGCTAATCTAGAAATAAAAGATTATACTAATTCTAAATTGTATTATGATATACAAGAATATAAAGCTTCTATTGTTTCTTTAAATAATTTTATTAAAGACTATCCAGCTTCTAATTATAAGGAAGATGCAAATTATTATTTATGTCTTTCTCATTATTATTATGCTATTAATAGTGTAAAAAATAAACAATTACCTAGATTTCAGCAAGCTATTGATGCAATTAATAATTTTATATCCTTATATCCAAATAGTAAGTATATCAATAAATTAAACGATGTTAAAGCTGAAATACAAAAGCAAATAAATTTAAAACAAAATATTTAAAAAAATTATGATAAAAAAAGATCAAAAAATTTGGCAAGAGGCTGTTACCAGAGA